>NZ_JAAHIE010000859.1:0-2435 GCF_010671945.1 Moorena sp. SIO4E2 | reverse complement strand
TTGTCGAACACTTTCCACTCGAATCAGAGTCTAATGCCCTGGCCAGGGCTGGATGTTGTCGAGTTGGTTGCAGATGCGTGCCAGCCTATGTCACTTATGCTAAAGAATCTGAGGGCTTTTGCGAGTTAGCACAATTGTTACTGCTGAAGACCTTTACTGGATAAGTGGTTTGGGTTGCACAGCTTTGCTGATTAATGGAATGATTGAGGGTAATTGGTAATTGGTAATTGGTAATTGGTAATTGGTAATTGGTAACAGGTAACAGGTAATTAGTAAATTGTAAAAGGTAATTAGTAACATTTTACAATTAATTATTAACAGGTTATTTGTAATTATTAAGTGGTAATTTATAACCAGACATAATATCAGTTGTTAATTTTGCTATAGCGTTTCGATTTGATGTGTGAAACAAGCCAGGGCTGATCAAAAACTGGGTTCAACTATTGATGCTGACTGCCACTTGGCATAATCGCTTTGCTAAGTTTAGCTTCACGCAGGTTAGCCTGATTCAGATTAGCATCAATTAAAACAGCTTCAATCAATATTGCCTCGCTAAGATTCGACCAACACAGGTTAGCTCGGTATAAATTAGCCTTGGTGAGATTAGCACCATGGAGAATTGTCCAACTCATCCTTGCTCCTCTGAGATTCGCATCCGTTAGGATAGTGTTTCTCATGGTGCAGCCACTTGCTATTGCACCACTCAAGTCTGCTTGATTGAGATTGGCCTTAGTCAAGTTGGCTCCACTGAGCAGGGTATGGGACAAATTTGCCCCAATCAGATTCGCTTCGATCAGAATACAATTGTTGAGGGATGCTCCCTCCAAAATCGCTCCGTCCAAGAGGGCTTGGGAAAGCTTGGCTCGGTTCAAGGATGTGCTAATCAGTTTTGCGTGACTCAAGTTAGCATTCTGGAGAATTGCCTCACTCAGAATTGCTTCACTCAGATTAGCTTTACTGAGGTTGACTCCAATCAGGCGGCAACTGCGTAGATTAGCATTACTCAAGTTAGCCTTAGTTAGATTTGCCTGACTCAGGTTACTAACAATAAGGTTGGCTTCACACAGGTCACTTCCCTGTAGATTAGCACCAGATAAATTCGCTTCTCGCAGATTGACACCTTTAAGAATAGCGCCCTTGAGACAACTCTGGCTGAGATTAGCACGTCGTAGGTTAGCTTGGCTCAGGTTTACTCCCGCCAGAGATACTCCCTGTAGATTAGCTTCTGGAAAGTCCCGTTCTCCAGCAGCATATCGCTTCAGTAATTCTTCCCCATCCATCATCATTCCTGTAACCTTGACAACTAATAAGCTAGGTGGTATTGCTCTATGGCATCTAATATGAATTATTATTGCTAGACTATGCTACTTTTATTTGCCAAAGTGCCAGCAAAAAGCGCAATGATAGTGTAATCGTGTATTGGTCAGACAATTATGAAATATTAGGGAATCGGGAATCGGGAATCGGGAATCGGGAATTTGGACGGGGGAATCACTAGAGTGTGTTTGTGTTAACCAAGAGATAAAGGTGCGATTGGTTCCGGTGTCTTCCTCCTCTTTCGGTTTCTTCTTAATCTCACCACTTACTTATCTAAATTTGCTATATAGACCAAAATTATATTATAATGGTTAGTTAACTCCTCACTAAAATTTGGTGTTCATGGCAGACTTAACTGGCACTTGGCTCGGAACTTACTGGCAAGGGGGAGTACCCACCCGGTTTGAAGCAACTCTGGTTCAAAGCAAGAATACAATCACTGGGAATATTTTGGACGACGGTTACTTAGGAGAAGCCCAGCTAAGTGGAGAGGTAATCGGACGGCGCATCCAATTTACTAAGCGATACATCACTAGCTCATCGACTCCAATCCAGTACATTGGTACCTTGGCTGAGTCAGAAGACTTGATGAATGGGCAATGGATAATCGATCAGTATAACACTGGTCCTTGGCAAGCTCGTCGTAGTGGCAATGACCTACTTGCAGACCTAAACACTCGTCTGAGTGAGCGGATGCCTGTGGCAGTTCCATGAGCCCAGAACATAGGAGTTACTTTATGCTGGTATGTAGAGCTATGGAAGGTCTCAGATAAGGAAAATGTGATGCTATCAGGTTGGCGAGTTGGCTCTCTATTCGGAATCCCACTGTTTCTAGACCCATCGTGGTTTTTCATCTTGCTACTGGTAACGATGATTAATGCGCGAGAGTTCGACTCTAGCCTAGGGTCGATTTTAGCTTGGGTAGCTGGATTGGCGATGGCACTGTTGTTATTTAGTTCTGTACTTTTACATGAATTAGGTCACAGTCTAGCTGCCCTCTCTCAGGGTATCAAAGTTAATTCGATTACCCTATTTATATTTGGCGGGATTGCGTCGATTGACCGAGAATCGAAGACTCCAGGAGAAGCCTTTCAAGTAGCGATCGCAGGACCATTAGT
>NZ_JAAHIE010000858.1:0-2442 GCF_010671945.1 Moorena sp. SIO4E2 | reverse complement strand
GGAAGGATTTAGTAGTTATGGGGAAGTGCAACTTTGGTTAAAGGGATTGTGTGGCATGGATATACCCTATGCCACAGTATATAAATATGTGCGCACTCGTCTGAAAACTAAATTAAATAAGTTAGATTAAATTTGTTAGAGTCAGTTAGTAGTAACAAAGCTGAGGGAATTTAAAACAGTTGTAAACTACCAGACGCCAAGCTTAAGCTATGGCGCTGGGTAAGGTTGGTTTAAATGTAAAGGTGCGATAGCTGTCGATAGCTTGGGATTGGCTTTTAGGACAAACAGCTCAGTTTTTAATTAGTAAAATTAGGATAATAATCGATAAACTTTAGTTAACTGAAATGCTACCTTCTCTTACCAATTCACTAACTTTCCCTGGCATTCTGCAACGAAGATAGCGTGGTTGTGCCCCGATAGAGCATGACGTTTCAAAGTCCTCACTTTTGTTTATCCAGCCGCCAACGCATTTCTTTAAGGCAAAAGTAGTGCTCCAACATAATCGAACAGACCATCTAGCGGTGATTGGTACACTTCCATTACTAATAGAACCTCTGGTCATAGAAAAGACTTTGATGTTACTAACCCACTTCTCTTTTGACTCAACATTGAAACTAGGATTAGCAGATATAAAATTATCAAGCTCTTGTCCCAGAGTTCCTGTTTCCGGAAGGCGTACAGAAAATATTCCATCCTCAAAGTTTGCACTACGTCCAGATGCAATCAAAAAATCATTGCTTTGTCCTATCCCTTCACTGGTTGACTGATTAGGAGATGTATAGGCAAAGGTTTCCAGTGGTTTGGCAATATCTACTATGGCTAAAGTGGTGATAATGGATGCTACACCGAGGGTGGTTAATAAGTTCGGTAGTTTCATTAATTTTTCGGTCTTTTTAGGATTTTAGTGTTTTGGTAATAGCACCCTATTTACTTTGATAAAAAATTGATATAGCTCTGGATTTATAGGTAAAAATTGTTGGCTATATAATATATTTTATTCACGGAGTAGCCTTGCTATTATTGAAAATAATAATTACTTACTAGTCTTAAAGCTAGTCAACTGGGGTTGCTGAATTAAAGTATGAAGCGCGATCGTTTGGTTTTGCTAAAGCCCCCTAAATCCCCCAATTTTGGGGGACTTTGAAACTCTTGTTCCCCCCAGAATTGGGGGGCTAGGGGGGCGAAACCATACCCAAAATCAGCAACGCCAGTCAACTAGCCCTAGGGCTTGAAATTGGCAATTATCCTAGGTAATGATGCACAATAGTTGCCTATTTCACTTTCCAATAGATAAATAGATTAATCTCAAAGTTTATATAACTCTTACCATCACCCTGATCAGTGGCGGTAATTTAGTGAGATACTATCAAACTATTACCAATAAATACTAATTTATATATTGATTTTTCTAATCAAAGATAGCATACCTATTATTTCTAGAATGTCAGCCAAGTCATTGATATTACTAAGCAAAATGTATTATTAGTGATTAATTATTGGTGACTAGTTATTCGTTAATTACTCTGGTCAATCTTTAATTTTAACCAAACTACGGTCAATATCCTTGACCTTAGTACAGCCACTTAACGCCATGGCTATATCCAATTCATCCCTTAACAATTGCAAGACATGGCGTACTCCTGCAACTCCTGCTACAGCTAATCCCCATAACACCGGACGACCTACCAACACCGCTGATGCACCTAAGGCTAGGGCTTTGAGCACATCAGTGCCTCTACGGATACCCCCATCGATTAATACCGGTAGATAATTTCCCACAGCTGCGACCACTTCGGGTAAGGCATCGATAGACGCGATCGCACTATCCAATTGCCGACCCCCATGATTCAATTACAGCCAGTCAGTATAGCTAGCTCACCTACTCGATTAGTAGAGATTCGATTTTGCGTTTGTAAGCATCACTGTCTAAGCCATCACCACCATTGGGATTCCAACCTTTTTTGTTGATTATTTCGTTGAGAGTATCAAGGCGTTTTGCTGGTTCTGGGTGGGTTCTTAGCATTGCCGGTGTATTGCCTTTGGTTAATTTTTGGAGAAATCCAGTCATTCCTGAGGGAGCGTAGCCAGCACCGTGCAACATTTCTATTCCCTTGCGGTCTGCTTCATATTCCTGCTGCCGTCCTCGGGGAAGAGAAAAGGCGATATCCTCAAGAAGATTTATAATTGTTCCATACTCGATTTCACTAAAGTTGTTGTCTTTGATAATCTGGCGCAGCCTCTCGATACTGTGTTTGCTGGTAATGTGAGCAATTTCGTGAGCTATCACTGCAGCTAACTCAGCTTCATTTTCTACCCCTTTGAGCAAGCCCGTATGAACATAAACAAAGCCACCCACCAAGGCAAAGGCATTTATATCGTTGTTCCTGACTACTTGAAAGGTATAGGGAAAATTGGGGCGATCGCTATAGGGGATTAATCTCT
>NZ_JAAHIE010000857.1:0-2447 GCF_010671945.1 Moorena sp. SIO4E2 | reverse complement strand
GTATTACAGATCCGGGCTTACTACGTACAGTTAACCAAGATGACTACTACATAGACCCGGACGGTCGCTTCTTTATTGTTGCCGACGGCATGGGTGGTCATGCCGGTGGACAAGAGGCAAGTAAAATTGCCACTGAGGCGATTAAGACTTATTTGAATAAGGATTGGAACTCTCAAACCCATTCTGATGAGTTACTAGAACAAGCGATCTATCAAGCCAATCAGGCTATCCTCAAAGATCAGCAAACTCATCCAGAACGGTCAGATATGGGAACCACTGCCGTAGTGGTGATGTTCCGTCAAGACCAGTGTTGGTTTTCTCATGTAGGAGATTCTCGCCTCTATCGGTTCCGGAATTCTAAGTTAGAGAAGATTACAGAAGACCACACCTGGGTAGCCAGAGCTGTTAAGTTGGGAGAACTGACAGCTAAACAGGCTCGGATGCATCCCTGGCGTCATGTTCTGTCTCAATGTCTAGGCAGAAAGGATTTACCGAAAGTCGATGTCTATCCGATAGAGGTTAAATTATGCGATCGCCTTTTGCTTTGTAGCGATGGACTTACCGAAGAACTTTCCGATGAATTGATTGCTTCCTCTCTCCAACAGAGTTCAAGTATTAATCAGGCCCTGGTTATCCTAGTTGAAGCGGCTAAAGACCAAGGCGGTAGGGATAACATTACTGTGGTTATTGTAGAGATTGGGGAAAGGATGAAAAGTGTTGGGTGAAGGATCTTGGGTGAAGGTGGGTTATTAACACACCCTACAGGTAGAGTTACTTCGTAAATACAGCTGTTGGATATACCAGTTACTAGCACTGAGGTAAAAAAGAAAGCTCGCTCGCTGGGCTTTCATAAGGTCGGCATTGCAGCTGTGGATGTTGATCATCATGACTCAGCAGAGCAAAACTTGAACGCTTGGCTAGCGTTAGGGTATCAAGCAGACATGGCTTGGATGGAAAATCCTCGACGCTTGGATATTCGTGCCTGTATGCCAGAGGTGGAGTCAGTAATTTCTGTTGCTCTCAACTACTACACCCCTCACCAGCGTCCCGAAAGCCCTGAGTATGGCAAAATCTCCCGTTACGGTTGGGGGAGAGATTACCACAAGGTCATGCATAAAAAATTGAAGGAATTGACCTGTTGGTTACAAGCACAAGCAGAAGAAATCCAGGTGCGTTACTATGCTGATACAGGGCCAGTACAAGATAAAGTCTGGGCGCAGCGCTCAGGTATTGGTTGGATTGCTAAAAATGGTAATGTAATTACGCGGGAGTATGGCAGTTGGGTATTTTTAGGGGAAGTGTTGACTAACCTAGCCTTGACCCCAGATACCCCTCACACTTCACACTGTGGTAGCTGTACCCGCTGTATTCAAGACTGTCCAACGGGTGCTATTACCAAACCGTTTGTCGTTGATTCCAACCGCTGCATCGCCTATCATACTATTGAGAATCGGGCTGAAAACTTGCCGGAATCGATTAAACCCCATTTACATGGCTGGGTTGCTGGTTGTGACATCTGTCAAGATGTTTGCCCCTGGAACCAACGTTTTGCTAAAGAAACTGATGTGCTAGAGTTTCAGCCCTACCCTGGGAATATGGCTCCTCGACTCAGGGAATTAGCTAATATATCTGATCAGGAGTGGAATCGACGGTTTCCAGCTTCGGCGCTGCGGCGTATTAAGCCAAATATGCTACGGCGCAATGCCCAAGCTAATATTGATGCATCTCAAAAATCGGTTGACTAGTCAGACTAGTCATTGATTACTTGGGTGGCGAATTGCGAATTGCGAATTGCGAATTGTTAATTGTTAATTGCTCAATGAGTGTAAAAGTAATTCTTTTTGATTTTGATGGGACTCTGGCTGATACCTTTACTGCCATTGTCAAGATTAGTAATAGCTTAGCGGGAGAATTTGGATATCAGCCCACATCAGCTGAAAAATTGGAGCAAGTTAGACATTTAAGCTCTAGGGAAATTATTAAGCAATCGGGTATTTCGAGGTTTAGAATCCCGTTTTTGTTGAAAAAGGTGCAAAAACTATTACGTGAAGATATTCAAAGTTTAACTCCTATTCCTGGACTAATAGAAGTTTTAAATGATTTGAAATATGAAGGTTACCAATTAGGGATATTGACATCTAACTCGGCAGAAAACGTTAACCTTTTTCTGGAAAATAATTCTTGGGTAAAGCTTTTTGATTTTGTTGACTCAGGCAGTCCCATATTTGGAAAAGAAAAAGTTATTCGTAAATTCCTCAAAAAACATAATTTCAATCCTGCTGATGTGATCTATGTCGGAGATGAAACTAGAGATATTGAGGCAGCTCAAAAAAATACTATTAAAGTAGTTGCTGTCAGTTGGGGATTTAATTATAAAGAAGTACTAGCTAAATATCAACCAGATTTTTTGATCGACGAACCCCAGGAGTTATCTGAATTAGTATCTA
>NZ_JAAHIE010000856.1:0-2457 GCF_010671945.1 Moorena sp. SIO4E2 | reverse complement strand
CACTCCTGTTATGGTTGACTGAGTGATATTGGTTTTAATTGTGGTGGTTTGACAACCCATCACCGTAATAGCAACAATACTGTAAATAAACCAATTTTTAACCATATCGTTTATCTCTACATTCATCAAATCTTCGCGGCTGGATACCCCATCCTTCTCTTTTGGTGGGGAGGAAAGCCGCGCCTCCAATTAGTGGTTTACAATTAATCCCGTTGAACGTTTTAGGAGTCGGACTTTTCGGGCAGTAAATTGTCCAATTCTTTTCCAGTTAACATCGCTAACAGAAACTTGCCTTACTGTCTCACCGCTCACCCAACCTCGATAGGTTATCCCAGCCTTAACCGCCTCAACATAGTCTCCTTTGCGAAAACCATGGCTAGTGGTTGTCCCACCGTATTTACGTCGTTTCCCACCCTTAGAAAACTGCAATAGATGCAACTGGCGACGACTTATGGGGGCACGTCTAATGACTGAAAACACAGCATTAGTTACATCACAGTTTTTTGGAACACTCAGTTTTCCGTTGCGGTGATAATAATTTTTGCGTCGAAAAAAATGAGTAGCAGCTAGGGCTATTCCATCTACTGCATGGGTATTAACTGTTTGCTGACTTTTGTCAGTTTTGTCTTTTATTAGTCCTAATGCCTCTCTTTTTAAAGCGGTCTCCCAGCCTTGTTTTTGAATTACTGGGGCTATTTGCTCCAACTGAGAGATTGCCCAATACTGGCCTATCATCACAGGAGAAAACCCTTTGCTCCCTCTTGCCTTGACCACTTCATAGACGATGACATTTACTGGATACAAAAAACAAAGCTCTTTTGTTACCCGATTTTCTAGTTGACGGTTTGCCCTAATTGAAGGGGGAACCCTTTTTACTCTACGGTTTGAGAATCGTTTTTGCCGATGAGACCTTTGTGAGTAAGCAACCTTGCGATCTATTCGACGACTTCTACGAGTTTTTTCGGCGAAGCCGACGCTACGCGAACGCATCATTCGCCGAGTATCCATGCGTTCTCGAACTTTCTTGTCAGGCAAGATCAGATGTCCTGTCCAAAGAGTGATTTTACTTGACTGAACAGCCATACCAGAAAACATCTTTCCGGGGTCAATACCAATGGCAATATCCTGGGTTTGATTTCCAGATGGTTGATTAACTAGCTGAACAGCAAAAACATTTAGATCGTTTGGATAAACAACGGCAAGACCGCATAGCAGCCAGCGGCGAGCGCGAGAAGCTTTTGTCGGCATTAATGGTTTGCCATCAGGTGAAATTACTGGAACTCGTAACATGGTGATAAACCTCACGAGAAAAGTATTTAGGTTACCCTGTCCCCTTGACCACCGAATCCAAGATGTCCTGCCCAAAGCAGCAACTGACAACACAGTTTTAAAGAGATCCAGACTGGGGAAGCATCTGGAAGTTCTTACCAGGATTCGGCTCAATGGTCTAGTCAATCACGGTAGTTGGTTGTCTACCAAGCCCCATCCATCCTCTTAGGGTGGGGTTATTGACCTATACATCAATTGCTTGATTGAAGCGGGTACAAATGGCCCTACCAGCAGTAATCCTAAGATGAGTTCTCCCCATCCCAGGGTTGGACTGTTAATTTCAGATCTGCTAATTAACGTTTTACTATCCACTGTTGCTGCTTCGGAAACTGTAGCGGTTGCCACAGGATGAGTTATTGGTACTGATACCGATTCTAGATCAAGCTGGTTTGATGGTGAGGTTGTAGTTACTACTTCTGGGGTTTGTTGAGGTATGTTTGTTGGTTATATTTTATTATTCCAGTTTTAGTAAACATCTGGTGGCAGGGTTGGGTTGTTGCGATCGCATTCTCGATTAGTTCTCTGTGATCGCAGTGCCAACAGCTTAATTGAAACGGATTGGGTCATAATCCCTGACTGAAGCAGGATAATCAAAGTGAGATAATAGAGTTAGTGCCTCAGGAACAGTGACATCAAGACAGCCCTAGATCTAGCACAAAAGGTATAGGAGATCGTGATGACCAACATCAAAACCCATCCCTGGGATGTGGCAGAACATCTGGAGACCAAAGAAGATATGGCTGCCTATCTCGAAGCTGCTCTTGAAGATGGGGATCCTGCCTTGGTAGTGGCTGCTCTACGGGATATTGCTCGTTCCAAAGCAATGACACAAATTGCTCGCGAAACCGGTCTCGGACATGAGAGTATTGATCAGGCGTTGTCGATGGAAGGTAATCCAGATTTCGCCACTGTTCTAAAGGTAATACAGGCAATTGGTCTACGGTTGCGGGCTACTCCGATCTAAAGTATTGCATTATTAAGATGGGTTTACCCTGGATCAGGCAAGAGATAATAAGCATTGACCCTGCAGCTTGCTTATTTCCATGGAAACCACCACTCAAGATATGCGTTCGCTTCCATTGCCCCCTGGTAATGTCTGTTTACCCATTATCGGTGAGACCATCAGCT
>NZ_JAAHIE010000855.1:0-2463 GCF_010671945.1 Moorena sp. SIO4E2 | reverse complement strand
AATCGGCTGACTTATCTTCATTACATTGGAATCAAGTCAAAAGTTTTCAATAAACTGTGTGCTGGGGATAATATTGACTTTCCCTACCGGGATATTTTCTTACATTACCGATATTATCATCAACCAGAGAAACGTCCTCAGTTTACCACTAAAGCTAAACCTTACAACCAGCCTCCTAGTTTAACCGCTCAAGTATTCAAGAAGTTAGGATTCACTCGTTGAGGCAGATTTTATGAATCGTGGAATTTACATCACTGCTAATGACCGGGTGATTGAGCAGTCTATTGCGTTACTAAATAGTATCCGCTGTTATGATAGCGATACCCCAATTGTTTTGATTCCCTATGATGACAATTATCAAAACGTCGTCCAAATTCTCCAAGAGTCCTATGGAGTAGAGATTTATCCAGATTTGGAGTTTATCGAACGCCTGTCTACTAAGCTACACGAAATTTTCGGGGAAGGATTTTTTGCTAGGCCGAATCAGTTCCGGAAACAGGCTTGCTGGTTTGGAACTTTTGATGAATTTATTTATATCGATACCGATATAGTTGTTTTTGAGAAGATAGCTGATAATCTTAACTACCTGGCTGACTATGATTTTATTTGCTGTGATTACCAGCATGTCGGGGGAATCACCAATGTTTTCACCCCTAAAGTTATTGAAGATAAGATTTTTAGTGAAGCGGAACTGAAGGATATCTTTAATGGGGGGTTTTGGGGAGCCAAGAAAAATAAGATTAGTGAAGAAACCTTATATGAAACCTTTGCTGAGTGTGCGGCTCATCCCGAGTACTTTGACTTTTCCCAGAAAACCTCCGATCAGCCGATTATCAACTATATGATATTGAAGCAGATGCACCACCGATTTAATATTGTGCGTAGACCAGGGGGAGCTCCAGGAAATTGGGCAGGTAGTAAACAATTTCAAACCCAAGGAGTACGACTTATTGATCCAAATTTGAATCAACCCCTACAATATCTACACTGGGCTGGTATTCGTATTCAGCCTGGTTGTCCTTACTGGGATATCTGGAAACATTACCGCTATTTGAATGAACCTATGCCAGAGGATGAGTCTTTGCAGACTAAAACTCAGAAGAGCTTATGGGAACAAATTACCAACAAATTACACAAATCACTGAAAAAATAAAGCGGATTTAGTCCTAAAAGGGTGACAAAAAGGATTAATGGAATAGTGTCAGATGTCAGTTTGATGGTAAGTGACTCACAACTTCCTCTGTCAGGTCTGATGCCGGAGGAGCAGAAGATGTTGAGTCGGTGCTGATTAAACCGAAATCTGAAGATAAATAAAGTACTAAGGTGAAGGTTATAGCTAAGATAAGTTTTTCTAACATTTTACACTCCTCTAGTAGCAACGTCATCTAGTAGTAACGTTATTAAGTAGTTACCCCTATCTTCAGTATCCTGAATTTTTCTTCGATCGTAGGTGATCCTGTGGTAATAGGGGTTGTGACAATTGTCATAAGGTCAGGTGACGTAAATCATCGACAAATAGTTTCTTTTGTGCGAATAAAAATAGCTAGAGAGTTGGTTCACTCAGAGATGGGGTGATGGGGTGATAGGGTGATGGGGTGATGCGGTGAAGTTAATTCAAGTTAATTCAAGTATGGGGAAGAATTTGGGAGATCAAGGATTTTGATATCGGTATAGTTGTGTCGAAATACTTTGTCCTAGTCATGGTTTCTCAAGTTTGTGAGAAATCTGGGGTTACTGGTTACCACTACACTGCTATAGTCAAAGCTACTCAATTGTTCGGTCAGCAACAGACCTAACCCTCCAGCTCCTACTAATCCGACCATGACAGTCTCCCGGATGCAGACTTCCCAGCGATAGAGGATATAAGCTAGGAAACGGGGCAAGTTAATCGGCAGTATTCCATAGAGAAACAGTAGCGTTCCCGGAGTTCCCTGGGCTTTCAAGGCTTCTAAAGGAGGCTTTTCCAGGTTTTCATTGGTTTCTGTCATTAATCTGCCTAGAATACCGAGGTTGTTTAATCCGAGTGCGATCGCACCAGGTAAAATTCCAGGAAACAGGACAAACAGGGCTACTATTGCCCAAATCGGTGCGGGAATGGCTCGGCAAAAGAGTAGGACTATCCGAGTTAGCACCAGTATTGTCCAACCTTGTACCGACGCAATAGTTAATGCCTTAGGATTGGGATTGAGCAATCCACCAGGAAGCAGAAAATTATGGGCTGCTGGAAAAGACAGCACCATCCCAGCAATACCAGCACCAGCAATCCCTAGTATCGACATGGCAAGGGTTTGGATGGAGAGAGTCAATAACTGTGGGAATTGCAATCCATTAATTTGTGGTGGAAATGACCCTTGGGCAATATCTCCCAAAAGTTCCTGAGTACGGGGAGACCAAAGCTTGCTGAGTCCGGGACTGACATACCAAAAGCTCAAAAAGCAAAGGCAGACTAAAATCAAAAGCACC
>NZ_JAAHIE010000854.1:0-2463 GCF_010671945.1 Moorena sp. SIO4E2 | reverse complement strand
CTGGTAAACTAGAATTTAGGGCTGACCGTACTGGCATTGTTCATGTTATGTTTGGTAAGGTATCCTTTAGCCCCGAAGACTTACTGGTGAATCTCAAAGCTTTGCAGGAAACTATCGACCGCCATCGTCCATCTGGCGCAAAAGGTCGGTATTGGCGCACTTTATATGTGTCTGCCAGCATGGGTCCATCGATTGAAGTGGACATTGCTATTCTGCGTGAACTCAAGCTTGAGGGTGCTGCTTAAAACGGTTAGTAAACAGCTAGATAAAATGTCGCAGAGTCTACCAAAAACTCTTAGTATTTGTTAGACTTAAATTAGGTTAACACCGACAGGGATTATTATGTAACTTGAATTAAAGCCGAAAACCAAGGGTTTAATAGTTGCACTCTCTATCCCGGTGGAAGCAACTTTGTTGACATTTTTATGGCGCTCGCGGGATATTCCGTCAGAGCTTTGGGAGATACCCCCTGGATGTGAAAGCATCTTGCCTTGGCGGGCCTTGGTCTATCTTGGTAGACTTTGGTAGCTAAAAAGTATCGGAGATTAGAAATCACCCTAAAATTCAACTAGACACACTAGACAATTGAAGAAGGCTTGCGCTGAAGACAGCAGGAGTAAGTAGCTTAATATCCTGCCGAGGTTAAAGTAATATGTATCTGCCCGGGCACTGATACCAAAGTGAGTGCTATAGGGGTAATGATACAACCCTTAACCCCGGCTAAGTCTCCGGGGTTTTAGTTTGGTTATTTGTTATCAGTCAGATCATCGACCGTTGAATACTTATCATTCTTGGTTGAGAGTCAATTGAAAATAAATATTATTTATTTTTATTTATTAACAATTAACAATTAACCAATTAACAATTAACAAAATGGGTAGAACACTTGACGAGAAAAAGACAATTGTGGCGGAGCTCAAGCAAACCTTGAGTGAGTCTCAGCTGGCTGTAGTTATTGATTACCAGGGGCTGTCGGTTGCTGAAATTACCGATTTACGGAATCGTCTGCGTCCCAGCGGCACCATTTGCAAGGTGACCAAAAACACCTTCATGCGGCTTGCGGTGGAAGAAGACGAAAACTGGCAGCCAATGACAGAATTCCTCAGTGGTACTTCAGCCTTTCTCCTGGTCAAAGACGATGTTGGTAGTGCCATCAGAGCCTACCAGGAGTTTAAGAAAACCGCCAAGAAGACTGAATTTCGCGGCGGCGTGATGCAAGGTCAAGCCTTGAATGAAGAGCAAGTTAAAGCAATTGCCGACTTGCCTTCTAAGGAGGAACTGATCGCGCAAGTTGCTGGAGCGATTAATTCTATCGCTACCAAACTTGCTGTCGGGATTAATGAGGTACCAGCCTCCTTGGGTCGTAGTATTAACGAGGTGCCAGCTTCTTTGGGTCGATGCATCCAAGGGATTGCTGCCAAGGAAGAAGGCAACAGCTAGTACTCGGTTTTCCCCCTTTTTGAGATCAGTACAACACTCTTTCTGAGATCTGTACAACACTTAAGTACAACACTTAAGTACAACACTCAATAAATTAAACAATTCACCTAGAAGGAGTTATATCAATGTCTGCTACAACTGATGAAATTCTCGAAAAATTAAAATCTCTGACTCTGCTAGAAGCTTCTGAGCTGGTTAAGCAGATCGAAGAGGCTTTTGGTGTCAGCGCTGCTGCTCCTGCTGGCGGTATGATGATGATGCCTGGTGCTATGCCTGGTGCTCCTGGAGCTGCTGAGGCTGAGCCAGAGGAAGAGAAAACTGAATTTGATGTGGTTCTAGAAGAGTTCCCCTCTGATAAGAAGATTGCTGTACTTAAGGTGGTGCGAGCAATCACTGGTTTGGGTCTCAAAGAAGCCAAAGAGTTGGTGGAATCTGCTCCTAAAGCGATTAAAGAGGCCATTGCTAAAGAGGCGGCTGAAGACGCTAAGAAGCAACTGGAAGAGGCTGGTGCTAAAGTTACCGTCAAGTAATATCTACTATCATGTCTGGTTGACTAATCATCATATCCCTTCTCGGGTAATGTAAGCATTCAGCGGTCAGCCGTCAGCCGTCAGCCGTCAGTGATTGGCCGTAGGCCACGCTACGCGAACAGCGGTCAGCTATCATGGTTATTTTATTCAAAAGCACCTCAAGTAGCTTGAGCCTACAGCCAATGGCTGTTAGTGTAGCGTGCCCATAGCGCATAAGCTGATAGCTGAAAGCTGTTCGCGTTCGCGGAGCGTGGCCATTCGCGTAGCGTGGCCAACGGCCAAGGCCAAGCGTGCGCGTAGCGCATAAGCACCTCAAGTAGCGTGCGCGTAGCGCTTAAGCTGATAGCTGAAGATTAGGGACTATTTGGTAAGTGATTAACCAGACTTGAGCTCAGTTGAATCAACCTCGATTTTTGGGGAGCCGACGCAATCGGCTCCTTTTTTTTGTGGAACGGACATCTTGTTTTTTGTGGAACGGGCATCTTGCCCGTTT
>NZ_JAAHIE010000853.1:0-2465 GCF_010671945.1 Moorena sp. SIO4E2 | reverse complement strand
TTGGTCAAAACCGTGGTGTTGCCATTGTTCTTGAGTAATTAAAGGAAGAGCAATCATCGCCCTACCGGTAACTTTGCGCCAAAGGGCTGGTTCGCGATCGCAAGAAGCCAGTATTGCTTTTAACTGATGTTCTGCTTGTTGGTAGGGATTTGGGTCAGCGCTGTAAGGGTTTTGGAGTTGCCACTGATCACTATCAATAGTAATAATTTCATCAATAGTGACAGATTGGATTTCAATTACTACTAGACCAAGGTCTTGATCAGTAATTAAAATATCAGGCTCCTTAGAGATTTCTCCTACTTTAGAAAAAATAGGATAGCGCCAGTAGCCAATACAATTGCGTTCGGAAAATGCACTGCGAGTGGCATCCCACACTCTTTGTTTTCCTGTTTCTTCACTTTCTGTGATCGGTTCAGTGGTAATAAATTTGCGACCCTGATCTGTATCGATAACCGACATTTGGGCTAATTTCCTTTAGTAATGTTTACATCGGTTTTAAGGTGAAGTACACAATTTTAGGGAATAGGGAACAGGGAATCGGGAATCGGGAATCGGAACCCACCCCTAGGGTGTGTTTTCAAAGTTTTCCGCAAGATATTAGATCCCCCCCAGCCCCCCTTATTAAGGGGGGAGCCATACTCAAAGTCCCCCTTTTTTAAGGGGGATTTAGGGGGATCTCGGAGTTTGAAGACACGCCCTAACCCCTCCCAGGAGGGGAACGGGAATCGGGAATCGGGAATCGGGAATCGGGAGAAAATCCTGTGTACCTCATAAGTATGGTAAACGGTAGATTAAATCTGTATTGCTATAGCGCGTTACCATCTCCCCACACCTCCCATACCTACCACACTTCCCTCTGTTTCCTTACTCCCTGCTCCCAAGCTGCCTAAAACCCAAGACGAAAGTACTTCACCTAATTGAGAACTGCTATAGTGCTTTATACAGTTCTAACCGTAGAGTTCCCAAATTGTCAGCTATTGAATACAGGGTGCAGGTAATTCCAATGAAACGAAAAATTAAGGGTTTAGCCAATCAGACAAGACGATGCAAATTTCCAGACCAAAAATAACTTATAAATTATGTTCTAGGGTTGTAGTACTTCGTCCTATGATACTACCGGCGGAATGTGGGTTATAATGTAAAGGGGTTGAGTAAAAATAGGGGCGGAGAATAGCAATGAAGACAGCACTGATACTAGTAGATATTCAGAATGACTACTTTCCTGGTGGTTCTATGGAACTAGTGGGGATGAATTTAGCTAGTCAAAATTCTCAACATTTACTAGATCATTTTCGGTCAAACAAGTTGCCAACTTTTCATATACAGCACTTTTTTGAAGCTGATTCTAATGAACCCTTCTTTATCCGAGGTACTGAAGGAGTTGAAATCCATGAGATTGTTAAACCCCTTCCTGGTGAAACTGTAATCCCGAAAAATTATCCTAATAGCTTTCGGGAAACTACTTTGCTGGATCAACTCAAAGAAGCTGAGATTGAACAGTTAGTTATTTGCGGTGCCATGAGTCACATGTGTATTGATGCTACCACTCGCGCTGCTGCTGATTTGGGTTTTAAGTGTAAGGTAGTTCATGATGCCTGTGCTACTAGAGATCTGGTTTTTGGCAATGAGACTATTATCGCTCAAGACGTACATGGGGCATTTATGCATGCTTTGGGTGTTGCTTATGCTGATGTGATTAGCTTATCGGATTTTTCGTAGGGATTGAACTGAGATAACAACCAGTGCGATTCGTTATTCAAGACTGATAAGAGGTTGTCTGAGAAGTCTCATTTGCTACATCCAAGCCCCCTAAATCCCCCAATTTTGGGGGACTTCTACCAGCAAATTGATTCTTGTTCCCCCCAGAATTGGGGGGCTAGGGGGGCAAAATTCAGTATCAAAAAACTTTTCAGATATCCTCTAACAAGAAGATCAATTGTTTAATCACAAAACATCTTCTTGTTATCAAGCCCAATTACTTAACAAATTAAATCTTATCATTCATTGTTTGACTGATGACGTTAATCCTTAACCTGCCACCAGAATTGGAGCAATATCTCTTGCAGGAAGCCAAGCAGCAAGGGATATCCCTCGAAGCTATAACATTACAACTTTTGGCAAACTCTATTCTGGTAAGACAAAAGCAAGCTGAAGCGGTTAATCTGCTTCAGTCCTGGATTGATGATCAGGATATTGACGAACAGCAAGAAACAGGTCAGTACTTGATCGATGCATTGGATCAGGATCGACTTTCTGAGCGTCAGTTATTCCCAATTGAGATGAAGGGTGTAACTTGGTGAGGGGAGTGATAGTGTTGGATGCAGGACCGGTTGGTCTGATCACCAATCCCAAGCTGTCTGCTCAGAGTGTTGCTTGTGCTCAGGGTGGTGCGTTACGGGGCGGACTATCTCAACCCTGGCTACCGTAAAAATAAGGGCAAGTCCGCCCCTAACGCACCCTACGCA
>NZ_JAAHIE010000852.1:0-2471 GCF_010671945.1 Moorena sp. SIO4E2 | reverse complement strand
AAAACCAGCGAGACGATGAGAGTCATTTTAGCAATTCTAGGTTGTATGGGCGCTCAAGGACCTGTAGTCTCCTGGGTAGCAGTGCATCGTCGCCATCACGAGTACAGCGACCTGCCTGGTGATCCCCCACTCGCGCTTTGCATCAAGACAATGAATTGAGGGTTAATTTCCGACTGTATCTTCCCTGATCCCATTGGCCTCAAAGCCTTATAGAGTAACATTTTTGGGGCTCATGTCACCCCCTCAGCATTAAATCGCATTAAAATGATATCGTACGATAAAGTTATTATTTGTAATAAAAATTATAAATAAATATCCGAAAAACAATCAAATATTTATTTATAATTTTTTTTGTGGATAAATAGAGCTATAACCCATGGATAGAGAAGCGATTGCAATTATTGGCATGGGATGTCGTTTCCCAGGAGCTAAAAATCCCGAAGCATTCTGGGAATTACTGTGTAATGGTATAGACGCAATTACCGAAGTGCCAGCTTCTCGGTGGGATAACGACTTATTTTACGACCCAGACATCTCCAAGCCAGGGAAAACGAACAGTCGGTGGGGTGGATTTCTCGAGCAGGTAGACCAATTTGATGCTCAATTTTTCGGTATTTCTCCTAGAGAAGTAAAACCCATGGATCCTCAGCAGAGAATCATGCTGGAGTTGAGTTGGTCTTGTCTAGAAGATTCGGGATATTCACCAAATGAACTGTCGGGAAGCCAAGTTGGGGTATTTGTAGGCGCTTGTAACTACGACTACGATCAGTTGCAACACCAGGATGAAAAAAATATTGAAGGACATACGGCAACAGGAACCTACACCTGTATCATTCCCAATCGAATATCTTACTTCTTCAATTTTCATGGTCCGAGTGTCCCTGTAGATACAGCTTGCTCTAGTTCGCTAGTAGCACTTCATCAAGCAATCAATGCGATCAAAGAAAAAGAATGTGAGATGGCACTGGTTGGTGGAGTAAGTGTGTTGTGTACCCCCACCAGTTATATCTCCTTTAGTCAACTGGGCATGTTATCCCCAACAGGTCAATGCAAAACATTTGATAGTCAAGCAGATGGTTATGTTAGGGGGGAAGGAGCTGGAATCATCTTATTAAAACCTCTGGGGAAAGCAATAGAGGATAAAGATTATATTTATGGTGTAATTAAGGGCAGTGCAGTTAATCACGGTGGGAAGGCACGAACTCTAACCTCTCCCAATGTTTATGCCCAAGCTCAAGTACTCAGAGCGGCTTATACAAAAGCGAATATTTCGCCAAATACAGTATCCTATATCGAAACTCATGGTACGGGCACACCATTGGGAGACCCAATTGAAATTAATGGTCTTAAACGAAGTTTTAGACAACTGCATCAACAGCATGAGTTACCCTTACCAGAAAAACCCTATTGTGGTCTAGGAACAGTCAAGACAAATATAGGGCATTTGGAAGCAGCAGCTGGAATTGCCGGGGTAATTAAAGTCCTATTGGCAATGAAGCATCGGAAGTTGCCCAAGATTGTTAATTTTGAGCAATTAAATCCCCGCATAGAGCTAGATGGAAGTCCATTTTACATCGTTCATGAAACCCAAGACTGGCAGCAGTTAAAGACAGACGCAGGAGAGTGGATTCCCAGGCGAGCTGGAGTAAGTTCTTTTGGGTTTGGTGGGGTTAATGCTCATGTGGTTTTGGAAGAGGCTCCGGTTCAAGTCCAAAGTGAAAGTTCTAGGGTACGCCAAATTCATATATTAACCCTGTCAGCCAAAACCGAAAAAGCGCTCTCAGAGTTAGTCAGTCGTTATCAAAACCATTTAGAAACTTATCCAGAATTGGCAGTTGCAGATGTCTGTTACACAGCTAACACAGGGCGTGCTATGTTCAAGCATCGCCTAGCCGTTATCGCCTCTGAGCCACAGGAATTAACACAAAAACTTCGGCAACACACAGCAGGGGAGGAAGTAGTCGGAGTCAACTGTTGGGAACCACGCAGTAGTAATAGTTATCCCAAAGTAGCATTCCTATTTACAGGTCAAGGTTCCCAGTATCTGAATATGGGACGGCAATTGTACGAAACACAACCTACTTTTCGTCAAGCGTTAGATCAATGTGATCAAATCCTACGTCCGGATCTGGAAAATCCGCTTTTAGAAGTACTTTATCCTCAAGAAGAACAAAACTCAAGTTCCTCTTTCCTAGACCAAACGGCTTATACCCAACCGGCTCTATTTGCTATTGAATATGCCCTTGCCAAGTTATGGTTTTCTTGGGGAATCAAACCCAAGGTGGTGATGGGGCATAGTGTGGGAGAATATGTGGCAGCTTGTGTGGCAGGAATTTTCAGTCTCGAAGATGGTTTGAAGTTAATTGCCATGCGGGGGCGGTTAATGCAGCAGTTGCCTGCTGGTGGCAAGATGGTATCGTTGTTGGCATCGGAGGAGCGGGTCAAAAAGGCGATCGCGGACTATAGTTCCC
>NZ_JAAHIE010000851.1:0-2481 GCF_010671945.1 Moorena sp. SIO4E2 | reverse complement strand
CACCAAATAGTAAAGCTTACCCCTCAGCAGCAGTATGGCAAGACTAAATTCATGGCCAGCACTTTCAAACCGTAGCCGAATCGTGATTTAAGACTGAAACTTGGAATTTAGGCAAGGGAGCAGTGAAAGCAATACCAAAGGCGGGATATGACGACTGGTAGTTATGCCTTAGTTAGAAAGATTATCAGCCAACGACACAGGATTAGCCATCGTATTGATCAGTAATTTACATATCTTGACATAAATTCGTTCTGTTCAATGAATTCTAGCAACTTACCTGTATTATGGAAGATAAAATCCATAAAAGTAACCCTGGGGAAGCATAGGATGATTTATCGGATGAATGACGTCAACAACTCACCGCTAAGTCTTGTCAGACTATAGCGGGAGCTTGTGAAAGCTCATAGTTGACCAGACTAAGACCTAGTAATGGTCTACGTTATTCGAGTCATAACACCTGTAGATGCGTGCCAGTCTTCAGCTCTGTTGTTAACAATTAAACATCTGTAGTGAGTTAAGGAAGTGTTGTTAACCTGAAAAGCTCTTATAACATTGTCGTTCGCGCAAGCGTGTGCTTTGCACAGGCAAACTTTACCCACTTGTGGAGTGTTCAAAGTAATGCGAGTGTTCGTGCTAGATAAAAACAAACAACCATTAGATCCATGCCATCCAGCACGGGCTAGGGAGTTACTTAAAAAAGGGAGGGCTAAAGTCTTTAAGCGTTATCCATTTACTATCATCCGGCAAGACAGGGATGTTGATAATTCTGTTACTCATCCACACAGAATCAAGATAGACCCTGGATCTAAAACAACCGGGATTGCCATCGTTCAGAAAAAAACTGGACGGGTCACAAGCGCCTTGGAAGTTAATCACAGAGGACAGAATATCAAAAACTCTCTGGAATCCAGAAGAGCTTTAAGGCGAGGTAGGCGAAATAGAAAGACTCGTTACCGCAAACCTCGGTTTCTCAATCGAAAACGCCCAGAAGGGTGGCTGGCTCCATCGCTAATGAGTCGAGTATTTAATATTGAGACTTGGGTAAGACGGCTAAGGAAGCTGTGCCCAATAACCACCATATCTCAAGAATTAGTCCGGTTTGATACTCAAAAAATGCAAAACCCAGAAATATCGGGTGTAGAGTATCAACACGGTGAACTGTTTGGGTTTGAGGTGAAAGAATATCTGCTTGCCAAGTGGGGTCATAGCTGTGTTTACTGTGGAGCAGAGAACGTCCCCTTGGAGGTTGAACACATTACTCCAACATCTAAAGGAGGGACTAATAGAGTCAGCAACCTAACCTTGGCTTGTCGGCCTTGTAACCAGAAGAAAGGTAGCGATCCGATTGAGAAATTTTTACGTAAAAAGCCGGAACTTCTAAAGAAAATACTGGCCAAGGCTAAATCCCCCTTGAAAGATGCAGCAGCAGTTAACTCAACTCGCTGGGAAGTATGGAGGAGGCTGCAACTGACTGGATTACCTGTTGACACAGGTTCTGGTGGTCTGACTAAGTTCAATCGTCAAACCAGAGAGATTGAGAAAACGGGAGCATCCCAATTTGGCACGTTAGCTCTTTTTAGGGGGCTGAAACCCTTGAAATATCGTTGCTTTGGGTAATATTGTTTCCAAAATGGGATGCTCCCGAGAAAACCCATTGGACTGATGCTGCTTGTGTGGGTAAATCCACTCCTCAGACATTACTACTAAATGGAGTGAAACCGCTAATAGTTACAGCTAAAGGTCACGGGGTGCGCCAAAGATGTCGTCCAAATAAATATGGCTTTCCAAAGGCTCATGCACCTGCCGCTAAGTTTTTCAAAGGTTTCCAAACGGGCGATATTGTTAAAGCTGATATCAAGGGAGGGAAGTATGCCGGTCAATACACAGGACGAATAGCAATTCGCCATCGTCCTAGTTTTGCACTCTCTACTCCAGAAAAGAAAATTGATGTACATCCAAAGTATTTACGAACAATTTTCAAGGCTGACGGCTATGAATACGCGAGTCAAATTAATCAATGATTCGCGCTTGGCCATAGGCCACGCTACGCGAACGCTGGCCGTAGGCCACGCTACGCGAACAATTTATTCTCCTGCGGGAATTCCCCGGAGACGAAACCTTAGATAGTGGAGCCTTTAGAGTCAGTGGGCTATGCAGAAAAGGCTTAAATCTTTTTTAATAGCGATGCAGCGCGGTCTTGGGGAGGCAGTGCGGTCTTGGGGGTCTCCCCCATGAGCAACTGCCGTGGTTTCCCCCATGAGCGACTGCATCAAGACAAGGCTCCACTATCTTACGGTAACTTTAAACCCGCTAAAACTGACGTTTATAACGGGAGTCCCCTTCCCGTATTTAAGATGGATCAACGAAAGCTTTTATCACTGTTATGTCATGGCTCAATATTTTTTAGCTCTCTGGTGGTCTCTATTGCCATCCCGATAGTCATTTTTTTGGTCACCGAAGACTCAGTGGTCAAAGAAAATG
>NZ_JAAHIE010000850.1:0-2482 GCF_010671945.1 Moorena sp. SIO4E2 | reverse complement strand
GAATTTTAGACCGGGCAGCTACTATGAAACTTATCAATTTACCTGTTGTTGTCGATAATCTTAAAAATACATCGTTTTGGGCATCGGAAAGTTTATTTGAAAAGCTTTTAGATAAGCATTCCTAAAATACATGGCAACCTCTCTGATAAATCCTAATCAAGATTTCGCTCTATGGGCTGTGTTGCTGTCAGCAGCAACCATTGGATTCTGGGCAGAACGGACTCCTTGGGGAGCTAAACTATCTGGGGCTGTTGTCACTATTTTGGTAACCTTTATCTTATCCAATCTTAGGATTATCCCACCGGATGCTCCTGCCTATGGGGTGGTCTGGTCTTACTTAGTCCCATTAGCTATTCCTTTACTACTATTCCAAGCTGACTTGTTTCGGATTGTGCGGGAGGCTGGGCCTACTTTAATTGCTTATGGAATTGGTGCAGTGGGAACAATCTTAGGCACAGTAGTGGCTTACTATATCATTCCTTTAGGAGAAGAAGGTTGGAAGTTGGCAGCAATTTTTTGTGCTACTTATATTGGTGGTTCTGTTAATTTTGCGGCAA
This sequence comes from Moorena sp. SIO4E2, assembly GCF_010671945.1. Taxonomy (NCBI): domain Bacteria; kingdom Bacillati; phylum Cyanobacteriota; class Cyanophyceae; order Coleofasciculales; family Coleofasciculaceae; genus Moorena; species Moorena sp. SIO4E2. The sequence continues at coordinate 1,925 of NZ_JAAHIE010000850.1, read as the reverse complement.
CCGCTGAAAGCACTGGATTAAGAGCAGGAGATTTACTGAGTGCCGGGGTAGCAGCAGATAATTTAGTGATGACCTTGTATTTTTTAGTGCTGTTTGCTTTACCTTCAATCAAGTGGCTACGGGGAATTTTTCCTACCCAGCGCTCTCAGGAGAATACTATTTCTAGTCAGTTTAGTATTTTTGATTCCCAGTCTCGACAACAACTCTCTCTTATCAAGATAAGTTTGGCATTAGCCATTAGTATGACCATTTGTGCTGTCGGTTATGGTCTCGCTAGCTGGTTGGGTTTCAACAAAGGGGGAATTCTGGTAGAAACGGTTTTAATTGTGATGCTAGCGACACTATTCCCAAGTTATTTAGGTAGGATAACGGCTGCAGAAAAAATTGGCTATCTGCTGATGCAGGTATTTTTTGCTGTAATTGGAGCCAGCGCTAATGTGGAAATAGTGCTGCGAGTGGGATCAGTTCTGTTTATCTTTGCTGGATTAATTCTCGCCATCCATTTGTTAGTCTTACTCGGAGTTGGGCGATTGTTGGGTTTAGATTTAGCTGAGTTAGTAATTGCGTCGAATGCTAATATGGGTGGGCCAACTACAGCAGCGGCTATGGCGACAGCACGGCAGTGGGATAAGCTAGTTACTCCTGCTATTCTTTGCGGTACTCTGGGTTATGCTGTTGCTACGTTTATTGGTGTAGGGTTAGGGAATTTTCTGCGGTCTTTGGGTTGATATAGCGCTACGCGCAAGTAAGAAGTCAGAAGTCAGAAGTCAGAAGTAAGCTATGACTAAGTTTCGGAGTTTAGGAGCGATGCAGAGGTGCGACCCGTGGCGAATTTAATTCGCCAACGGAAAACGCACCATTACGGTCTTGGGGGTTCCCCCCATGAGCGACTGCATCAAGACAATGTAAAACATCTGAATGCGTAGTGCTATATAGCAGTTTTCAATTGGGTGAGGTACTGACTAGGAGTGGATTTTAGGGACTTCGGAGCAGGGACTTCGGAGCAGGGAAGTCGGAAAAAATCCTGTGTACCTTAGCTCATGAAAAACGCTATATCGCATTTCCCTATGTTTTGGAAATATTTCCGGATCTAGGTAGACCCCGGTTGGATTCAGGAATAGTAGATGCACCTTGACTTATTCCTCAGCTACCCGCTGGGGTTTTTTTGATCTTGAACGTAGATATAGGGGAATTAACCAGAAGCAGAGGAAGTTGGGAAAATACCAAGGCCGTATAGTATCACAAAACCCAAGGCAATTTAGCCGAAGAATTCCAAGGTTTCTCCCAAGAATCACCACCAACTTCTAATCCACATAACTTACTTTCAGCTATCAAAATCGGTTCAACGTTATCCCCACGTCGTTGTTTAAGTTCCAACTTCAGCTGACCTTGCATAGTATCTCGGCAAATGAAATTTAATCCCTTTTCCGTGGGAGCTCGTAGAAGTGTACCAGGTAAATCGGTTGTACCAGTTAACTCTACTTCATACTCACCATTGCGCCCTTGCATCTGCCACTTTCCCCAAGGCTGGATCTGCCAGGTTACTTCTGAATTCCAGGGCACGAATTCATAAAATTTACCTTCGTAGTGAATGCCAATCAAAGCAGCTGCTTCTGCCAACCCCACTACTTCCCGTCTACCACCACCAGCAGTTAGAGCCAGGTCTGGTTGATCGGTAAAACTGTTGCAATTGAGCCAAAACCACTTCTTAGGAAAAGCACGACCCCAATTTTTTTCCCCATAGGCCGGGACATTGGTAAAATCATAGAGCTTACCATTCCAATCAATCCAGCCAGTGGCTAAACCGTGGGCCATCAAGATTTGCCATCCTGGTTCAAATATCTGTAAAAACGAAAGCCAGCCAGCGGTTGATTGCTGGGCTTTTCCCAGATCTCCCCAGCCATAAATCGGTTTAATTTCATAGC
>NZ_JAAHIE010000085.1:0-20354 GCF_010671945.1 Moorena sp. SIO4E2 | reverse complement strand
CTATCAGCTATCAGCTTATGGGTCCCAGCCTCGAAGCCTGTGCCACTGTACACCGAACAGTTTATGCCCATAGCCCACGCTACACCGAACAGCTTTTGAATAAAATAAGCTGACGGCACCTCAAGTAGCGTGAGCTTTTAGCTGACGGCTGACGGCTGACGGCTGACTGTGAAAGAATACCGCATAATCCAAATCAACCGCCACTAGTAGTAGTAAGTTTCATGAACAACCAATTCCAAGCCCTGTCTACCCCAAAGGATTTACCTCTCCTGCGACCTTTTCTGCTGGATTTGTTTTGTAAACTGGCTTACCAAGAGGGTGATTTTGTGCTTTCGTCGGGGCAGCGTAGCTCTTATTACATCAATGGTAAACAGGTCACCCTTCATCCTCAAGGAGCATTGGCAATAGGACGTTTGCTATTCTCAATGCTACCTGCTGATACTCAAGCTGTTGCTGGCTTAACTCTGGGTGCAGATCCCATCGTGAGTGCGGTTAGCATTGTTTCTGCCTTAGAAAACTGCCCTATCCCTGGTCTAATTATCCGCAAACAGCCAAAAGGTCATGGAACCAGGGCATACATTGAAGGTCCTAGTTTGCCCACAGGAGCCAAAGTAGTGGTATTAGAAGATGTGGTGACTACTGGGCAATCAGCCATGAAAGCCGTGGATCGCCTTAAGGAAGCCGGTTACCAGGTAGAGCTGGTAATAGCCCTGGTTGACCGGCTCCAAGGCGGAGCCGAGCTTTATAAGTCCGCTGGCCTAATGTTTCAAGCTTTGTTTTCGATTAATGAAATCCGAGAACACTACCAGGGTTCTCTTGATCAATCCAGTTGACTAATTAATTAGTTATGGCTCAGGCGGGATTTGAACCTGCGACCTCGGGCTTATGAGTCCCTTGCTCTAACCACTGAGCTACTGAGCCTTTTCTTCAATCCTTATCTACTATAACATATCAATGCCAATAATTTCTTTATTGACACTCGCCGTCTTGAAAGAACGGCGATTCCCAGATCAATGAGCTGCCTTAAACCACTGTGTCCTAATCTTTGACGCCGCCAAAAAGTAGGCAGTACCTAAACCAAAAACCCGTCAAGACCAAGAATTTAGTTTAGTTCACAGTAGACCCAGCGGGCAATTCTCGCGATCGCGTTTGGCTACTTGTCAGGAAGTGCCGATAAAAGTCCGTTTCCTTCCTTTTCACCTGGTTTCGGTGTGCCCCACCGTACCGTATTTTTTCTCAAGTTGTGATTTTCCTGGGTTCACACGCCAACGTCTAATTGACGATTGGGTTTTTAAAGAGGACTTTCCCAGAGACGAAACCTTAGTAGAGGGTCGCCTTACTACAAAACCTTTTCCCTATGCTGCATAACCTACCGACTATAAAGGCGACCCTCTACTTACGGTAACTTCAAGCCCTCTGGGCATTACTACTTTTAGGTCATGCAGTGGCGGATCTCTCTTCCGGTTGCGCCAAGGCCAAAGGCCACGCGGGGCGCGTTCAGTTTTTCAGCCTGTACCCTATACTTAAACTATACTATAGCGCTAGATAAGTGTCAACTTTTTGCTCTTGTGTTTTTTTAGGCTAAAAGCGCGCTAGTCACTTTGATCTGGGCTCGCTTTGTGGCGGAGTTTTCAGTGTTGGGATTTCTCATAAATATTGTCAGAGAAGTTGAGGAAGAGTAGGAAACTTCCCTGTTGCTTACCTTACCCTTTTCCTCTGTCTCCTCCTTCAACCTAGTAATTTTGCCTGATTGGGATACTTCCCTTGAAATCACTCTATTACCGTCTTCTAGGCAAATAGGCGATCGGATTTGCAGCTCCCCGACCTCTGGGATGTACCTCAAAGTGTAAGTGAGGACCAGTGCTATAACCTGTGCTACCCATAGCGGCAATTCGTTGACCTTGGCCAACCTGTTGTCCACGACGCACAAAAATTCGGCTGTTGTGGGCATAAAGGGTCAGACTACCATCAGGATGCTTGATTTCCACCAATTTACCGTAGCCACCTGAATTCCAACCAGCACTGACTACAACACCAGGGGCTGCTGCCATAATTGGTGTCCCAATCGGAGCTGCAATATCAATGCCCTTGTGCATCCGTCCCCAACGCCGACCATAACCTGAGGTAATCACACCATTACTTGGCCAGATATATCCGTTAAAGCGGTTAGGGCTATCTGGCAAGTACATATCTGGTGTAGACAGAGGTGGCACTCCTGGCGAAACAGGTTTTCCTACCGGTATGCGGATCATTGGGTTAAATCGTTGCGGTGGGGCAGGAGCTACAGCTATTCTTCGGGGTTGTGATACCTCAGGTGGAGGCACAGGAATGGCAATAGAACTGCGTCGAGTTTTCCGGGGTGGCTGAGGTCTTGGAATAGCAATAGGAACCTGTGGAGCTTTCGGTGGCTGCGGTAATAATAATTCCGACTCTTTCGCACCGGTTGCTTGATTATTCTCAGGATTCCACTGGGGAGTGATCTCGACAGATTTAGACTCCTTGTCTGAGGGATCAGCAACTGGCTCGTTAGTAGGAGTTCCTAGGTTGATTGGTTTGCTTTCCTCTGGGCTGGTTTTATTGTCCCGGATTTCTTCTCGCATCTTGAGAATATCAGCCCTTAATTTTTCAACATAGGAGTTGCGCTGAGAGTTAATAGACTCTAGAGGCTGATTTTCAATCGAGGAAGTAGCTTGAGCTAGCAGACCACTGTCTGAGGTCGATTGAGCCAGAATGGTCTCAGTTACCGGTTTTACTTTAGGTTTTTCCTCTATAGATACGGATGTGACTTGATCTCGACTAGTAGAAGTCTTAACAGAGATAGTTGTTTCTAAATCCAATGGTCGCCCTATTGCTGGCTTCCAAGGTTCAGATTTCGGGCTGTTGCTAGATAGCAAAGTTACTGACGACTGTTGCTGATCGAATGTCCCAACTTGAGGAATTTTCAGCTGTTGATTAATTTCAATTAGGTGAGGATTATCTAGCTGATTGGCTAAGACTAGCTCTGAGCGGGATAAACCATAACTACGGGCAATAGAATCGAGGGTTTCACCAGCTTTGACCTGGTGAAAAGAGTTACCAGTAGATGACAGCCTAGTTCCCACCACCACTGGCTGTGGTACATTTAGTTGCTCTGTAGTTACCTTGGTTGTAGCCGATGCAATTCTTGGAGTACTGACCTTGAAAACTGATGGTTTGACTGCCGATATGACAGTTGTTTCTGGAGTCGGTACTGGAATGACCACCGGTAGTGGCTCAGATCTAGTTGATTGGGTTAAGGCTGGTGATACAGCAACTTTCGGCCTTGGCTGTGGGAGCGTCGCCGGAGCTGTAGGTACCGTAACAATGGGCTGCGATGTTTGTGTTACTGAACCCTCAGGTTTTAGCACTGCAGGGGGTAAAGTGTGTGGGCTAGAACCAAGGGTCGCTGATGCCAGTTCATAAGACTTGTTAAACTCCTCGGACCTCAACTGAACCAGACTTTTGCTCAGACGGTTTCGATGTTTTTGGAGGCGCTTGAGGGCTAGGTCTTGTCTAGCTTTTAAAAGATTATTGGTCTTGTCGGAAACAGCTTGTGATGCATCCGTTGACAGGTTACCCGATTTTGATACTGGTGCAGATGCTAGCAACTGTTTTGGCTCTACACCCTCAGACTTAGATGAGGCTTTGACATCAGTACCCTTAACCTCACCAATGGTAGACTTCCTGGCTACTGGGAGAGTGTCATCGGTTTTGAGCTTGTTAAAATTCCCGTTCCCGTAGCGGAGGCCGTAGGCCACGCTTTCGCCGTAGGCGACGCTGCGCGAACGCGAACGGCTTTGCCGAATCGCAAGTTCTGGGGGTGAGGCTGGCTTTGATGCCACACCCCCTTGTCCCTCCTTAGCCTGGTTTAGCAATGAGGGGCTTGAAACAGCGGTAACCTTAAATTCGGCTGCTGGTAGATTCGTCCCACTTGGCTCAGGAGCAACTGGCTCGAATGCCATTGCTTCATCACCCTGTTGAGGTAATAGTAACCCAGATGCCCCCATGGAAATCGCCAATCCAATCATGGCTGCTGAGGTACGAGCCTTACGGTTCACCTCAAGGGGAATTACTGCACCGACCGCATGATTACTTGCAGGTAGTTTCGATGACGAATCCGATGACTCTGCTGCACAGGTCGGAACATGATTGACCTTATCAGTAAGTGTTCCTTTCAAAAACGTCCTCCTGGTGTTTGACGAGCGCTTAACAGTTCCTGATTTATTTTTTACCAGTCAATGATGTGACTCACTTCTAAAGTGTGATCCAAATCACATCTATTTGGCAGACTTAGCAAAGATTACCGTGCTTCTTTGATTTAGACAAGCTCACATGACTACTAAAAAATTTATTCCTTGACGGCAATAGCTAGATACACCTTGAAGCCATTGATAAGTAATTATCCTTAGACAACTAGGTGGACAACATCCCATAGCAGAGATCTTGTCGGGATTGACCACGGCTGCCGTTAAGGATTGCTGCATATGCTGCATATATATGCATATAAAGTAACTGGCTAATCAGGCCTTCTCCGGGAAACCACCCTCAGTAACCCAATAAAATCGAGCATATTTGCTGATTATTCTGTTTGAGCGCCATAAAAACAGCGATGGTAATCTCGAAGCAACTGACTGGTTACAGCTGAACTCTACGCGAATTTTGGGTAAGACAACAACCGTATAATCCTGTATCAACCCGGATCTTAATCCTGGTGGGTTGCTAGTTGATGGTGTGCTCACAAAATCCTTCAAATCCTCCTTTTCTCTACTGATAGTTGGTTTGGTATACTGATCACTCCCCATTTGATATCAGCAAAATCTATCGGTGATTTCTCGGTAATCCTACTGTTTATGATAGAAATTTCTTATATGTCTTAAGTAATTTCAGTCTTCTAGATAGCTGAATTTTTGGTGAGTAATTCTACACACACTAACTCATTCAACCAAGGTGCGTCCGGTCAGCTGTAGGCTGACAGTCCTTGATTCTACCCAAAGATGCTTGTTTTGACGTCTTTCCCTGATTAAAACCGACTTGTGCGACAAAACGTTTTTACACAGTTTAACCAAATCTAAAAATCTAGTTATTAGACATCTCCAGAAACTCGGTTTTGACCCAGGCAGTGCAAGGGTTTGAGGTTAATTTTTGGAGATGTCTATTGATTGATAACCTAGGGAATTCCCAGCAGAGGGATTGTTTTTCACAAAAATTACACATTTCTACAGACATTTCCTATTTACACCATCAGTAGAGGGTAAATTAGGTATTTGAACTCTAGCTATAGTGTTTAAACCCCTGAAGGGGGATAAGTATTTTTTGAGTGGGGTGATCAGCTGCTCCCCATGTAATTTTTCTATCGTAGTCCGGCAAGAGTAGGAGAAGGCAAACAGCGACTAAAGTCGCTTTCGATATTTCTATTGACAGCTGATTTTATTAGTGATATAATCTAGGTTTAAGGTCAAATTAAAACTCAAACGGTTAAGGCTTAAACCTAAATCGATACAACTAAATCGATACAACTAAATCTATAAGAAAAATCTATACAAGTAAATCTATACAAAAGAAATCTATATCAAAAATTTATACAAATTATACAATACCGAAACCAAGTCAACTTAGTAAGTCCTAATTATTAACACAGAAAACACCTATTCCAAGTAACCCAACTGACGCCTGGCCTCAAATAAGCCAAGGGCAGCACTGACGGAGAGATTTAAGCTGCGCACTCCTGGCTGGGTCATGGGGATAAAGACTTTAGCCTGACAAGCCTCTAACACATGGGGAGGCAAACCTGTGGTTTCGCAGCCAAACAATAACCAGTCCTTGGGCTGAAACTGAAACTTAATATAGTTGTATGTTCCTCTCTTGGTAAAGCCAATCCATCGCCCCTCTTGCTTCTGGTGATAGCTGACAAATGCATCAAAGGAATCATGATATTTAAGATCTACATAGGGCCAATAATCTAGTCCTGCTCGTTTCAAGTAGCGATCGCTAATTTCAAAACCCAACGGACCCACTAAGTGCAATTGAGTAGTGGTGGCGGCGCAAGTTCGGGCAATATTGCCGGTATTCGGTGGAATTTGCGGGTTGATTAAGACAACTTTTACCATGAAACCCTTAATATCAAGTCTGGTTTAATACCCATAATTAAAGAGAGGGTGGGGAGGGTGGGGAGAAAGGTCGGTGTGGGGAGATGGGGAGATAGGGATAAACGGGAGATAGGGAGATTTTTATTAAGGGTAATTATCCTGACATGATATAACACGTCTGACCCTAATCTATATTCATACCAAATCTGGGTCTAAAACCCCTGATTAGAAAACAAATGGGCGATCGCCTATTGGTATTTGAAGTGGTAACAAGTAGCTTTAAAGCTATACTGGGTGTGGGGTGTGGGCGAACGGGTGTGGGCGAACGGGTGTCAAGGGCACCTAAAAGATTTATTTGAATGAGTTCAAGGGATTCAGGTTCGAGGAGCATTGGATATATATCTTAGGTCATAGTACTATAGGCATACCTAAGGTCAATATTTTTGTCTGTATTTCAGATAACCTCTACCTAGTGATATAGATCATATATGTTTTTCTTATATTAGTTTTCGTTGAAGCATATATTAGATATTCTTATATTTCACAGCATTTCACTTGGCAAAAAAATTATTCAATTGAGGCGGTTGTCTTTACAAAAACTCTAAAAAATTAAAAAAAATTCATAAAAAATGCCATCGCGAGGTTAGGGGGAATCCGGATTCCCCCTAACCTAAAATTGCGATGACAACTTTAGCTATTTAATTGTAGTTGAATAACAAAGCTGTTAGTCAGTTAGGCTACCAGGGACTGACACAATTGATCTTCTAGTTGCGACTCTTGCTCAGCCATGGATTGAATGGCTTGAATCATCACTTGGCGAGGATCAACACCCACTGAATGAAGTTGTAACCACTGGCCAGCGGTGTTTCCTTCCCGTAGAATTTTCTTAATCGGTGAGAGGAAGCAACTAAAACCGTGTTTTTTCGCTACCGGCCACACCTCTTGATAAAGTTCCTCAATCCAATCTCTGGCCAGAATTAGTCTGCCATCCTCCCAATGCCTCAGTTGCGCATCCAAACTGGATTCAGCCGCAGCGATTTCATTGGCATCGGTGAGGCCAATCAAGTCAGCTGAACGGTTGTTGGCAGGTATTTTACTTATCTCCAGGGGGTCAAGACTGGGATCATGAATCAGTTGTATCAGGCGTGCTTCCAATAGTGCCATAACCGCTAACAGGGCAATGGGATCGACCATTAAATCACAGATTCTCAGCTCTAGGCGGTTGAGATCATAGGGCCGTCGGTTGCCATTGGGGCGCACAGAGGTCCACAGATGACGGACATTAAACATGGTACCAGCAACGAGTTGCTCTTCATTCCACTGGATAAAGTGACGATGGCTTTCAAATAAAGGAACATCAGAGGGAGTTTTGGGAAACATTCCCCAGCGGGTGGAGTGATAGCCAGTGGTTTTACCGTCCAGAAAGGGGGAAGATGCACTCAGGGCTAGGTATAGTGGAGCTTCCATTCGCACCAGACGACAAGCTCGCATCAGGATTTCTGGGTCAGAGATGCCCACATTGATATGGATGCTGGCAGTAACAACCTTAGTGCCGTAGGTGGTCTCAATGTAGGAATGGTAAGGATTATTGGGGTCAGAACGGTAAAAGCGATCGCTTTTACCTAAGGACAGGGTACTGCCGGGAATTAGTGTATAGTTACCCAAGCTTTTTAAATACTGTCGCAGCTGTTGTCGGGGACGCACTAAAGCACATAAGAGACGGTCATAGCAACATAAAGGAGCAGTGGTGTATTCTACATTGCGCTGATCTGGCTCTCGGACAAATCCGTCGAGGGATGCAACAATCTGATCGGAAAAACCGACAATATCCCCTTTGGGAGTGCCGGTATACATTTCTACTTCAAAGCCTTTGGATAGCAGCACAGTTTTTTCTAATGGGGAATGGTAAATTGGGAGTGGGGTGTAGCGTTGGTCGTAGCTCTAGGGAATGTATCTACCTTATCTAGCTATCAATCCTATCAATAACGACCAAATAATTCCTCCTTCTTTAGTTTGCCATCAAAGCTTACACTGGCGATAGACCTGAAGAGCAGCACGGTGGAGTAAAGAGTGGCGATAGATCAGGGCATCGAAATCATTACCGTAGCCACCACCAATCACACTAGCCACTGGGATGCCAGCTGCTACACAGGTACTCAACACTTGCATATCCCGACGGTAGATTCCTGTGTCGGTCAGGGCTAATTTCCCCAAGTGGTCTTCTACATGGGGGTCAACTCCAGCATCGTAGAGCACTAAATTGGGTTTGAATCCTGAGAGTAAGTCCGGAAGATACTTGGCTAGGGTTTGTAGATAGGCATCATCATCCATCCCCTCTGGTAGGGGAATGTCTAAGTCGCTTTTTTGTTTCTTGCTAGGGAAATTGACTTCACAGTGCATGGAAAAGGTGAAGACACTGTGCTCGTTTTGGAAGATAAAGGCGGTACCGTCTCCTTGGTGGACATCTAGGTCAACAATTAAAATTTTCTGAACTAGTCCCAGTTGTTGGAGAACACGGGATGCGATCGCTAAATCATTAAAGATACAAAACCCTGAACCATAATTGGGAAAAGCATGATGGGTACCACCATCAGTATTGCAGGCTAACCCTTGGCTTAGGGCGAGTTTAGCCGTAAGAATGGTGCCACCTACGGCAGTACAGGTACGCTTTACTAATGCTGGACTCCAAGGTAAGCCAATGCGTCGCACAGCTTTCGGGTCAAGAGTACCTTCATAGTAAGCTTGAACATAGGCGGGGGTGTGAACCAGGTGGAGCCACTCTAGTGGGGGAAGGTCTGGAGTGTGGAATTGTTTAGGAGTGGCAATGTCTTCTTGTAGCAGTAGTTGGTAGAGTTTCCCAAATTTAGGCATGGGAAAGCGATGCCCGTCTGGCAGAGGTGCGACATAGTCCTGGTGATAGACGATTGGCAAGTTCATGATCAGACAATCCCAGACAAGGTTTTCCAGCTCGCTACACTTCTTGATGCAGTCGCTCATGGGGGAAACCCCCAAGACCGCGCTGCATCGCTTTTTTTAAAATCCTCAACCAAGTCAAAGGAAGCATAACATGAATAACCCTTGGCATAATTTTAAGCAACAGCCTTGGCTAGCTCTGTCGAAAGTAGCTGCCTTCACCACTGTGCTGGTAGTTGCTCTAGAGAACCTGTTGATATGGGTCTTGACTCAATCAGAAATTTTCCGTCCCGTCTCGGTGCTACTATTTTCTCGACCCCTAGTAATAATCTGGTTTTTCGCTGCGACTATAGGAGTTGGGGTGTTAGGAGTTTATATTTGTGAACGTTGGCAGTCCCAGCTACTCCTGAATACCTCTAGTCTCTGGGCTTTAGTGTTGTGCCTTATCGTCGGTCTATTGCTCAAGTCCCAACTTCCAATCCCTCCTGGGCTAGTTGGGTTTTCCATGAATTCTTTGATTGGAGTAATCCTAGGGGTATTTTGGAAAGGTCGTCCTTACTGGCGTTATTAGGATTAAAAACGCGATGCTAACCAAAGAGCTGCTACGGTAAAGCATCAAAAGCATCAACGAATACTATAGCAATCCACTATAATTCCGAAAATTATTGCAGTGGGGAAATCTTGCCTGCACTATAGTCTCAGGTTTTTTTAGAAACAATCGCTAATTCTGCTACTAATATTGGACTTTTGACAAAATAGTACCCTCAAAGGGTACTGTCACTATCTAAGGGAGCCGAGACAATAGATTTGTTAGCCCATTGTTTTGAGTAGAAACAAAAGGGAAAACATCAAATTTTCTCCAAAGTCTAAGCAGAAGAAAAACAGAAATGTTTACCCCCGATCCCACAGATTTGGTAGCTGAGTATTTATTTGAAACTCCAACTGAAAACGGAGTGATCAGGAACACAGCTAATCCTGGAACCTTTGACGGTATGATCCAGCACGATCCCGATGCCCATCCTCTGGCTCCCTCAGCGGATGTCCCGCCAGGGTTTGTTGGTTCAGCATCCCTGAACTATAACGTTCTCAGACGCTTATCAGATAGCGGCGAATCACCGCAAATGTCCTTTGCACAATACGTTGAGGTTCCCAATTTCCCAGATCTGGCTAACCTGACCGTGGAAACTTGGGTTAAGGTTGATTACATCAAAGCAAACCCAGCCTTTACCGATCCTCCCCAGGGTACTTACCCTGATGGAGAAGTTGGTTTTGGAGCCTGCCCACAGCCCATATGCAAAGCATTTTCCTGGTATCTTTTTCTGAGTACTCTACAAACCGATCGCAATCTGATTCTGACTATCATCCCTAACAATGTCACCCAAGGATTACCGAAGGAAGCAGACGAAACTAGCGGCAGTGGTGGTGTAGTCAGTGAGGATATCGTCCATGGTGGTCAATGGACCCATATGGCTGCAACCTTTGGTGAAGTTGCTCCCGGTAGGTTTATCATGCAGACCTACATCAATGGCATCCAAAGCCACATCGAAGAAGTTCAAGACTTTAACGGCAACATCCGTCGGATTCCCAATCAGACTGACAACCCGATAGCGCCTTCCCCTGGTAGACCCCTACGGCTGGGGCAATTCCGTGATATTCAAGGCAATCTTGACTATCAGTACTCCGGACTTTTGGCTGGTGTACGAATTTACAGTCGGGCTTTGACTCAGGAACAGATTCAAGCTGACTACAGGCATGACATCTGTTCAGATCAAGCACCATTAGGGAAAGAAATCTTCAGACTGGGCTTACTTAGTCTATGGCTGTTGAAGTCTACTTAATTGGGGTCAGAAGAATGTAGAATTTAGAATGAAGAATGAAGAATGAAGAATTAAGAATGAAGAATGAAGAATGAAGAATGAAGAATTAAGAATTAAAAATTATACCTTTGCCCATTCTAAATTATTTTGAATTCCCAATTCCCAATTCCCAATTCTAAATTCTACATTCTAAATTCTACATTCTAAATTTTGCATTACACACTCTAGCAGCTCCCCATGGCATTGCTTTTGAGTGCCACCCCTAACGGAATTTTACTTATCCCTAAACTGGTGCAACCAATTGGTCAAATCCACCTCAGTTTCAAAATCTAACAACGCTTCTCCTAAATCCTCCAACTGGTCAAAGGATAATTCCTCAATTTGATTTTGTAATTGGGGATTTATCTGACCTAATCGACGGTTTAGTAGACGGATAATTAACTTAACCTCATTGCGCTTTCCTTGTTCTAATCCTTGGCGAATAATTCGTTGATAAACTACTGACTCTTGCATCATATCCTCCCGAAAATAAGCTTGAATTAAATGAAGAATTTAGAATGAAGAGTTTATAGCAACTGAAGTATAGTTTAAGACAAAGTATTTTCCTTGAAAGGGAGCAGAAATATTATGTGTTAAGCTTTACTTATACTGATATACCTTCTATCTTAGATGTTTTACCTTCTATCTTAGAAATTTTGCATTGTACCTTGTTCATTCTTAATTCTTAATTCTTAATTCTTAATTCTTAATTCTACATTCTATATACTGATCGCTGTGACAAATCATCCCGCAATCTTTCTAGATTATTACGGTAGGTAACAGTATTAGGATGATTTGATCCTAACTTCCGTTCTGCAATATCCAAAGCCTGGACATACAGGGGTTCCGCTTCATGGTAACGCCCCTGAGCATAGTAGAGTAATCCCAGGTTGTTGAGACTACTGGCTACATCGGGATGTTCTTGACCCAGCAGCTGCTTTCTCATGTCCAAAGCCTGGACATACAGGGGTTCCGCTTCATCGTAACGCCCCTGAACTTGGTAGAGTAATGCCAGGTTGTTGAGACTACTGGCTACATCGGGATGTTCTTGACCCAGCAGCTGCTTTCTCATGTCCAAAGCCTGGACATACAGGGGTTCTGCTTCATGGTAACGCCCCTGAGCTTGGTAGAGATCTGCCAGATTGTTGAGAATACTGGCTACATGGGGATGGTCATGACCCAGCAGCTGCTTTGTCATGTCCAAAGCCTGGACAAACAGGGGTTCTGCTTCATGGTAACGCCCCTGAGCTTTGTAGAGATCTGCCAGATTGTTGAGAATACTGGCTACATGGGGATGGTCATGACCCAGCAGCTGCTTTGTCATGTCCAAAGCCTGGACAAACAGGGGTTCTGCTTCATGGTAACGCCCCTGAGCTTTGTAGAGATCTGCCAGGTTGTTGAGACTACTGACGACATCGGGATGGTCATGACCCAGCAGCTGCTTTGTCATGTCCAAAGCCTGGACAAACAGGGGTTCTGCTTCATGGTAACGCCCCTGAACTTGGTAGAGTAATGCCAGGTTGTTAAGACTACTGGCTACATGGGGATGCTTCTCACCCAGCAGCTGCTTTGTCATGTCCAAAGCCTGGACAAACAGGGGTTCCGCTTCATGGTAACGCCCCTGAACTTGGTAGAGTAATGCCAGGTTGTTAAGACTACTGGCTACATGGGGATGCTTCTCACCCAGCAGCTGCTTTGTCATGTCCAAAGCCTGGACAAACAGGGGTTCCGCTTCATGGTAACGCCCCTGAACTTGGTAGAGTAATGCCAGGTAGCCTCGACTAGTTGCTACATCGGGATGGTCTTCTCCCATGCGGCTTTTGGTGATGTCTAAACATTTCTCATACCAAGGTTCAGCCTGGTCATAGGTACCTCGACCTTGATAGAATATTCCTAAGCCAACAAAAGGCAATATTAAATCTTCATCCCTGAGCCAGTCAGTTAGGACTGTGGCAACTTCGTCTAAATGAGGGATGGCGGGGGTAACTACTGCAATCTGATCGCGAGTTGGTGTCTGGGGAATTGTTTTGGCAACAGCCACCATTGTCTTACAAAAGCTTTGCTTGTAGCTATCGGCCTCTGGTAATTGAGCCAGCTTGGTCAGGAAAAATTCTCGAATTAGTGGATGGAGTTGATAGGTTTGCTGTTCAGTCAGTTGCAACAGGTTCAGTTTCAGTAAACTGCGATTGGCCGTAGGCCACGCTACGCGATCGCGTAATTCCTCCAACTCTTCTTGTTCTTCTTCCCGGTCATCTTCAGTTTCGATAACACACTTCTCTACCAGGGACCACTCAAAAGGAGCAGGAGCAAACAGACTCAGACGACATCCCAACTGCTGGACTTCTGGACAATCTTTCAAATCTTCCCAGGATAACTCAAAGGCTGCTGCTACTCCCAACTGGGCTGTCATTTCCCCTTCTTCTGTGGGGTCAAGTAATGCCTTAGCTGCTAATTTCTTTTTCTCTAAACGTTTCTGAACTTTAGCAATAGTTAAGGTCGGATGTAGATCTAAATATCGTCCCACTAACTCTAAACCCAAAGGCAAATAACCCAACCATTCACATAAGGCTTCTGCTTCGGTTAGTTCTTTATCAATGCGCTCTTTTCCAACAAGCGATTGGCCGTAGGCCACGCTACGCGAACGCAATAATTCTAATGCTGCCTCTGGGGATAGTACATCCAAGTCAATTCGTCGGTAAGAAGCCCCTGGACGCTGACGACTGGTGACCAGTACTTTGAAGCGGGATTCAGCTGGAGGTAAATAGGGTTTAATTCTTTGTTTGTAGTCATTGCTGAAAGAAGCCACATCATCCAGCACGATCAATGCTGTTCCCTCTGGCCAATTTCTCCAGCAGTATCTTACCTGCTCGTTGAAATCTAGTTCATCTGGAATGGTTAATCCTAATTCCGTACGCCCAAAACTAACAACTTGAATCCCCAGATCTAGCCCGCGCACTGGAAACCAGCACCTACCACCAGGGTAGTTATCCTGATATCTCAGAGCATATTGTAAAGCTAACTCGGTTTTGCCAATACCGCCCATTCCGGCAATGGCGCAAATGGCTAATCTATCGGTCTTTTGAAGTTCCTCATGGAGCTGCTCAAGTTGAGTGTCTCTACCGACAAAGTAGGGAGTGCCACTATTGATACTAATGTTAGTCGGGGAATTTAAGGTTATTTGTTTTTTTTTGAGGCATTCCTCAATAAATTTCTTGACACCAAGATAGACCAAACTGTTTTGAGAATCTGGTTTACATAGCAGGGTAAGCGCAAGAATCAATAAGCTGTAGCTTATTGAGAAAAAACTGGGTTCATTATCAACTATTAAACTCTATTGAGAATCAAGTTCTACGAGATTATAGGGGTTTCGAGCCACGATCAACCGATATCCAGCCAATGCACATTATGGGCAATTTTTTCTTGCGCTTACCCTGGTTTACATAGGTCAATATGGTGCTTTGGTATGGCAACCGGCTTCACTCCTTCAATGCCTGGGTTGGCACTATCTTCGTCTACAACTAAAATCCCTTTTACAGGCTGGGTTTCATAATAGACTTTGGTGGCAATTTCTAGACTCCGAACGTTTTCTCTATACCACTCATTTAATTCCCGTAACTGAGAGTCATGAGCTTTTAGTTCCTCGACACTTACGGTGGTTCGTGCGAAAACACCAATATTATCAATTAAATTAGCTAGATGAGCACCAGTGTGGGGAGTAGCCAGAAATACTATGCCTTTAGTCTGCTCAATAATCCCTTTATAGTTATCAAAATTATTAGCACTACTAAGCATCTTTTTGACTAAAAGCCCGCCCATACTATGAGTAATAAATACTAATGGACGCTTGCCGAGATCGCAGCTGTTTAACCAATCTAATAAATTACTGGCTTGATCGAAAAGGGGCATACTGCCATTGCTTTGCCACTTTGTTGCTTTCGCGTCATATCCAAAAGACCAGATGTTAAGACCTAGCTGCTCTTTTCCTAACCAAACTGGCCAAAAATTATCATCATTTATTCCATGCTGGTGATGCCACGTGCCTCTGGGATCACCTCCAAGTCCGTGAACAAACACCACATCCATACTGGCTTCTGAGCCCTCCCACCCTGAGATTTTTATCAATCTACTCGAATCGCTCACCAATTAGCCTCCAGTTAACTCTATAGCTTTAACCAGTAGATGCAGAAAATCCTATTTTTATTTATTCTAATACAAAAAAATCCAGGGAGTAGGGAGCAGGGAGTAGGGAGCAGGGATTAGGTAGTAATGGAAAAAGTTATCACAATTTATTTTATATACCTATAATAACTTATCGGATATAGTTTATTTTTTTTTCTGTTTCCAAGGCTATCAGTAAATTAAATCAAAAAAAAACAAACGCTAACATTTTTACTATGTGCCCTGTTTGCGATTCTAACTTCTAACTTCTAACTTCTAACTTCTAACTTATACTTGGTGGTGCGTTACGGGGCGGGCTATCCCAATACTGGCTACGAAGTATAAAATTAGGGCGAGCCCGCCCCTAACGCACCCTACGCACTAAATTATTAATTCTACATTCTTAATTCTAAATTCTACATTCTTAATTATTAATTTTCTTCCATTACCCCTCCAAAAAAAAATCTAAAAACCCTTGACAAATACATTTATAATCGTTATGATTATAAATGTTAAATTCAAAAGTAATTTTGAACTATGTCTGACAACTTTCGCCCAGATCCACAAAACAATCCTGAGGATATCACTCCTAGTAATACTCCTCAGGAACGTTCCCAAAAAAAATACCCCATTAAGCACATTCTGAAGGGGTCCCGCCGGGCAATAAACAACACTATGCATACCCTTTATGCACGGGGTTACGCCGAAATATCGGAGTGGAGCCCCCTTCAGCCGACTGGAATTCCTGGCGAATTCATCACGATGATGACCAAGTATTTAAATTTGGGTTAAACTATTAAGTTATAGGGGGGGGAACCCCCCTGGCCAAAGTATCAGGTTTGTTCGCGTAGCGTGACCTTTGGTCAATCCTATGGGATCATTTCTGGATTGGTTTCGAAAGTTGAGGCATAGCTAAAAATTCCTAGCCGTGGAAGGTATTTCTGCGGCTATTTTTTTTTGAGGTTGTTCGCGTAGCGTGGCCAAAGGCCAAGGTTAGAAGGTTAAAAGGTTGAAGGTTAGAAGGTTTAAGGTTAGAAGGTTAGAAAGTTAGAAGGTTAGAAGGTTTAAGGTTAGAAAGTTGAAGGTTAGAAGGTTGAAGGTTAGAAGGTTAGTTGCGTAGGGTGCGTTAGGGGGGGCCTCATTTTCCGCCTCGTAGCCAGGCTTTGGATAGCCCGCCCCGTAACGCACCACCGTGTCAAACAGCTTTTAGGAGATGCACCCTAAGGTTAGAAGGTTATCAGGTTTAAGGTTAAAAGGTTGAAGGTTGTTCGCGTAGCGTGGCCTATTGGCCAAGGTTTAAGGTTAGAAGGTTTAAGGTTAGAAGGTTTAAGGTTAGAAGGTTTAAGGTTATTATCCGAAGATTAGCGTTAATAAAAATCTGCGCTATTTCCCGATTTTCCCATTTCACGATTTGCCCAGGATTCGTGATTGATCCTTGGTGGGCAGTGCATACCTGGGTGTACCCAAACAAATTAATCTTTCTGTGGCACTGCCCACCCTACATCTGTTCTATTGTGATTCATCCGTTGGTGGGCAGTGCATACCTAGGTGTACCCAAGCAAATTAATCTTTCTGTGGCACTGCCCACCCTACATCTTCACTGCCCACCCTACATCTGTTCTATTGTGATTCATCCGTTGCTGGGCAGTGCATACCTAGGTGTACCCAAGCAAATTAATCTTTCTGTGGCACTGCCCACCCTACATCTGTTCTATTGTGATTCATCCGTTGGTGGGCAGTGCATACCTAGGTGTACCCAAGCAAATTAATCTTTCTGTGGCACTGCCCACCCTACATCTCCTTCCGATTCCCGATTCCCGATTCCCGATTCCCGATTCCCGATTCCCGATTCCCAGCGCAGCTTACCAAACCCTACCTGAGTTTATAGGTTGACTGAGGGTTCCAGGCCCAGAGGCAGTAGTGGATTTTAAAACTGCGATCGCTCTTCCGTATTGAGGATCCTTACTAGTGCCACGCCATCCCGGTTGACTAGATAGCAGTTGCCGTTGCTCAAGGGTCAACTCTTGGCGAATATCGGGCACAATTCCTTTCAAACTAATATCTTCACCACTGGGTAGGTAGTAACGAGAGACGGTCACCGTTAAACCCGAACCATCGGATAAGGCATGGACAGACTGGACAGCGGCTTTACCAAAGGTGCGAGAACCGATAACAGTAGCGCGTTTGTTATCTTTCAGAGCACCAGTTAGAATCTCACTAGCACTAGCGGAGTTACCATCCACTAGAATTGCTAAGGGCAGATTGGTCAAGGCCGTTCGATTAGCCGTGTATGCCTGTTTGCCACCGATCCGGTCTATAGTGCTAACAATTTCCCCCTCTTGCATCCACATCCGGGCAATTTCAATACTGGAAAAAAGCAATCCGCCTGGATTCCCCCGCAGATCTAGGACATAAGCATTCACCTTCTGCTGATTGAGGTTCCTAATTGCCCGTTGCATTTGTTCAGCTGCATGGGAACTAAATTCATTTAAACTGATATAACCCACTCGCAGATTCCCTTCCTGCTTGACGCTGTAACGAACAGAGGGGATTTCTATCTGAGCTCGAGTTAGTTCTATTTCAAAGATGCCCTGTCCTGGTCGGGCAATCCGCAGAGTCACTGATGACCCCACTTTACCCCGGATTAGTTCGGAGGCATCTTCGAGACTTAACCCTTTCGTCGATTTGCTATCTACCGCTAAAATCCTATCCCCAGCTTTAATACCTGCCTTAAACGCTGGGGAATTTTCAATCGGTTCAATGATTAACGGGGTCTCCGTCTGCTTTTCTATTTCCATGCGAATACCCACACCAGACAGTTCACCAACGGTTTGGTTTGTCAAGGCTTGGAACTGTTCTGGCACTAAAAAGCGGGTGTAGGGGTCTTCTAAGGTTTCTAGGGCTTTCCTAATCGCTTTGTAGGCTTCTTCTTTTGAAGCGTAGTTTCTGCTCAGGAGTTCATGTCTAGTCGCTTGCCAGTCAACTTGGTTAAAGGTGTTATCGACATATTCCCGATTGACAGTTTGCCAAACTTCATCAACAATCGTTTTAGGGCTATCCTGAAATGCTACAACCACAGAGCTACCATTAATCGGTGTCGCCCAAGACCAAACTGCTGTGGTTGCGATCGCTCCAGTGAAGAGAACACGTTTGAGTCGGGGGAAGTTTGTCAGGGATTGTCTCATGGATATAAGGCGGCAAATTACTTAATTACTTAATTTATTTAGTTTTTTATAATTATTGATGTTTTTGTTGGCCAACTCTAGGATTGCCCATGGCTATGAGCTACTGATACTACTTAGGTGTGACTACCAATCCTACTGATGATAATAACGAAAAAAAATTATTTTCTAGTTTTAGTTTCTGATCTGATATACTAAAAAGATATTCCTAATGTCGGCTGATGCCGCAAACTTAGTCACCAAGTTCCAGTCACTAAGTTTTAGTCACTAAGTTTTAGTCACCAAGTTTTAGTCACTAAGTTTTAGTCACTAAGTTACAAGAGAGGCTAAAGTTTTTAATATACGATTGAATAGTCTAATTATAATATACTGAAATTCAGCAACTATGGCATACTGCCGTTGTGCCAGTTCCAAAACTGAACTGTTCTGGGTACACAGACTGACCTAGCGATCGCAAAATAATCACTAACTTATCTGCCAGCTCAGGTTACCCGATCACGAGTCGGGAGTCGGGAGTCGGGAGTCGGGAATCGGGAATCGGGAATCGGGATGCAGCGCAAACCTAAGGGGGTTACTCCCATGAGCGACTGCATCGCTATTGCCTATTGCTAGCATGCCTATTGCCTTAAAAGGATAAGCAATATTGCTCAAAGGTTGCTGAGAATTGCTCTATCTTGTAAGCAGTCAGCTATCAGCCATTCCCGTAGCGTAACCAAAAGGCCAAGGCGAATGGTCAACTACTGATCGCTGACTGCTGACTGCTGAGTATCTGTCTAACCACCAGCAACAGCTGTGACAATACTCACTTCATCCCCATCGTTGAGTTTTGTTTCTGTATTTTCCAACAACCGGATATCTTCCCCGTTCACGTAGAGATTCAAGAATCGACGGGGTTTACCCTGCTCATCGCACAGCCGTTGTTTAATTCCAGGACAATTACTTTCCAGAGATTCGATCAGTTCAGAAACATTCGTTCCCTGACATTCTACTGTTGCTTGCTCTTGGGTATATTTTTGCAGAGGAGTAGGAATTAAAACTTTTACAGCCATAATCAATATCTTGCTTTGAATTCTCAATTTTCAAGGTTTAATGGTAAACCATCAGCTATCAGCGTGTCGCGTATCAGTTATCAGCATTCAGCTATCAGTTATCAGCATTCAGCTATCAGCATTCAGCTATCAGCTATCAGTTATCAGCTTATGGGTTATCACAGGCTAGAAGCCTGTGCCACCACGCTACTAGATCGGTGCTTTTGAGTAAAATAGGCTGACCACTGACCGCTGACTGCTGACTGCTGACTGCTGACTGCTGACTGCTTAAACTAAAACTTGTTGCCATTCCAGACGGTCTAGGGTGTTAGCCCGCTCTAATGCTTGCTCAAAATTGTCTAGTTTTGGTTCAATTACCAAAGGTTCACCCACATAGCCTTGAACTGCTTCTTGGGTCTTCAAGCCATTACCAGTGATGTAGGCTACTGTAGTTTCATCGGGGTCAATTTTACCAGCTTCTACCAGCTTCTTGAGTACAGCAATTGTAGTACCTCCTGCGGTTTCGGTGAAAATTCCTTCAGTTTCTGCCAGCAACTTCATCCCTTCGATAACTTCTGCATCAGTGACGGATTCAATGTTTCCGTTAGTTTTATGAGCTATTTCTAGAGCATAGATGCCGTCGGCTGGGTTTCCAATCGCAATGGATTTAGCAATGGTGTTGGGCTTGACTGGAGTAATAAAGTCCCGTCCTTCTTTGAAAGCTTGAGCGATTGGGGAGCAACCTTCTGCTTGAGCACCACTGAAGCGCACTGATTTATCATCCACTAGACCGACTTTGACGAATTCTTGGAAGCCTTTGTAGATTTTGGTGTATAGGGAACCTGATGCCAAGGGAGCAACAACATGGTCCGGTAGTTGCCAACCTAGTTGTTCAGCCACTTCAAAGCCCAGAGTTTTAGAACCTTCTGAATAGTAGGGACGTAGGTTAATGTTCACAAATCCCCAACCGTGGCTGTTAGCTACTTCACAACAGAGGCGGTTGACTTGGTCGTAGTTGCCTTTGACTGCCATTAATGTGGGGTTGTAAATCAGAGTGCCCATCACTTTACCCGCTTCCAGGTCAGCAGGGATAAACACGCAGCAGTCGAGTCC
>NZ_JAAHIE010000849.1:0-2484 GCF_010671945.1 Moorena sp. SIO4E2 | reverse complement strand
CGCCGTTACTGCATTAGCTTGTAACTGTCGAAAGGTAGCCGGTCCATCCAGCTCGGGCATCATGACATCTAGCAGAATAGCATCAGGCTGATCTGCCTCAGCCTTAGCTAATCCCTCTTTACCAGAAGCAGCTGTCAAGACTTCCCACCCTGCTGCTGCTTCTAGAGAAAATTGGATGATTTCTCGAACCCCATCATCATCATCAATCACTAAAATGCGCTTAGTTGTCATGGTTGTCACCTTCTGCTGCTGCTGTTTGTTTTGGTAAGGTAAAATAAAAACTGCTGCCTTCACCAACAGTACTCTCAACCCAGATTTTGCCTCCGTGCTGCTCCACTATATTACGGCAAATCGCTAACCCTAAACCCGTCCCTCCCTTTTTACGGGCATCGGAAGCATCAACCTGTTGAAAACGCCCGAATATACTTTCAAGTTTGTCAGCAGGGATTCCCCTACCTTGGTCTTTAACGGTAAATAAGATCATGGCACTGTTTGGGTCAGGGGGTGAGGTGGTTTCTGGTTCCTCTGGCTGTTGCAGTTCCACTGTTAACCATAGGCTAGAACCTCTGTCTGAAAATTTAATCCCATTGCTGAGTAAATTGGTTATTACTTGAATAATGCGATCGCTATCAGCCTCGAATTCAATCTCAGATTCAACGGCTTGGGGCGAGACTTCCAATTTAACCCCAGCTCGATTAGCCATCACTTGCACCTGATCAACAGCTTTAACCATCAACTCAGCTGCATTCACCGGCTGCTTCGACAAACGGATCTTACCGGATTCCAGACGTTCGAGTTCCAAAATATCGTTAACCAGTCGCACTAAACGCTCAGCACTGTCAGCGGCAATGCCAATCACACGCTGTCCTCGTTCAGACTGAGGTTGAATTAGACCAGTTGATAACAGGTTCAAGGCACCATGAATCGAGGTTAAGGGGGTACGGAGTTCGTGGCTGACCACTGAGGTGAATTCATCTTTCATCCGTTCAATAGCGTAGCGCTCGGTAATATCTTCCCCAATACTCATGGTGCCAATGGCCTCTCCCTGGACATTTTGGAGTAGGGTATTATTCCAAGCAATGATTTTTTCTTGCTTTGATTTAGTCAGAATCGAATGCTGATAGTGGGATTGAAAGTCTGGCTCTAGGATATCTTGGAAGTATTGCTGTACTGACTGTTGCTGGTAATTGGGCAGGAACTTTTCAAACCAGTCCTTGCCTAAAACTTCTGCTTCTGTGTACTTAGTCAATTCTAGGAAGAAGGGATTAACATACTCCACTTTACCCTCTCGGTCTAGTCCCACCACCACCAGTCGCACATTTTCGAGAAGGCTGCGCCACCGTCGCTCTGATTCCTGTAAGCTAGCAATTAACTGGGTACGTTCTTGTTCAAATCGTTTGCGTGAACTAATATCTCGCTGCAACACTAAGATATAACTAATGTTTCCTTGGGTATCATGAACCACTGAGCAGGAAGAGTCTGTGGTAAGAACAGTGCCATTTTTGCAGACAAACTCAATTTCTTGACGATGGGTTCCTTGCTCCAGTAAAACCGGAAACTCTTGCTGGCAAATGTTTTGGTATCTGGGGGTAAAAAACTCTTCTAACCGATTACCGATCAATTCTGATTCAGAATAACCTGACTGCTGGATGACAGCGGGGTTGACTTGCTCAATCATGCCCTGAGTATCTAAGATATGGATAAAATCCGGGGCAGATTCAAACAACGAGCGGAATCGTTGTTCGCTTTCGAGTAAAGCAGCTGTGCGCTGTTGAACCCTAATCTCTAATTCTCGATTGAGTTGTTGCAATTCTCGATTGAGTTGTTGCAGTTCAGCTTCTTGCTGTTTACGCTTGGTGATATCCGTAGTGATGCCATGAAGATGTACAGAGGTGCCATTATCACGGATAACCACATGAGCGCGATCGTTCAGCCAGCGAATTTCTCCATTACTGAGCTGAATTCTATATTCTAAATCCCACGATTCACGACGGTTTTCTTGAACAGCTCGCCATGCCTTCTCAACACGATCACGGTCTTCTGGGACAATAAACTGTCGCCAGAGGTTGTCTTGATCGCTGAATAACTCGAAAGTTGGGCGACCGTAAACTTGCTCGAAGGCTATATTAACATAGCGCAGTATCCCAGAAGGGAGTGATACTGACCACACCACGTCTTGAAGAGAACTCATAATTGCTTCGAGCCGCTCTTGGTTGGACTTCAGCGCCTTTTCATTTTCTTGCAATGCTTCTTCTGTCTGCTTGCGATCGCTAATATCCGTAATTGAACCAACCACTCGCACTGCATCACCTGTTTCATTCCAAAGTGCTTGTGCCTGGTCAAGAATCCATTTGTAGCTGCCGTCGTTGCACTGTAAGCGATACTCTTGAATATAATAGGAGGTTTTTTGTGCTAAGTGATCCTCCATAGCTTTGATCACCTGGTCTACATCATCGGGATGGATGTGTGTCCACCATTGATGGT
>NZ_JAAHIE010000848.1:0-2488 GCF_010671945.1 Moorena sp. SIO4E2 | reverse complement strand
CTACAGGGGATATCTGGCAATTTGGGCTTTTGCACCGAGAGCATAAACAAGTTACTCAAGACCTGAATCTTTACCGTGTTCCAGCTGATTTAGAAGAATTGTTCCGAATTTTGGTAGCTGTTCTTGGTGATAGCGGTGCGGGCAGGGAGTAGGGAAGAGGGAGTAGGGAGCGGTGCGACCCGTGGCGAATTTAATTCGCCTACGGAAAGCGCACCGAGGGAGTAGGGAGTAGGGGGAGAAAGATTTTTTATGGATATTGTAAGTATGGAAAATTATCCAGATTTGATATAAATTAAGAGATTTTTAAATATCAACAATAAATGATTTTAAATACTTACTTTTTTTGAAAAAATATTTACTATATACAAGTTATATGGTATGGTTCCTCAAATAATAATATTTGAGGGATATATAGCCTTGATTAATATATCATAAATCCAATGCTTATTTAGCATTAAATCAAAAAAAACCGGCATAGTTTGACTCCTGTTATATGTTCCCTGTTTACTTGTTATATTAATCCTATGTTTACATCTCAAATAAAAATGCTATACAATATTGATGGTATGCAATTTTACTAATTACAAACGTGGCTATTTTAACAGAATCTGAACCATTTACCCTAATACAGCACCCAATAAAAAAAGAAAGAGAATTAGCATCTCCTGTGCTAAAATGGGCAGGTGGCAAAACGCAGCTTCTGCCACAACTTCGAGAGAGATACTCACCAAAGCTACGCAAGGGAAGTCTGACGACTTATATCGAGCCCTTCGTGGGAGGAGGTGCAGTTTTTTTCGATATTGTCAACAGTTTCGATATCCAGAAAGCTTATCTATTCGATACCAATCCTGAGCTGATTATCCTTTATAAGGTTATCCAACAGGATGTTGAATCACTGATCAAAGAACTGTTAAAGCTTAGTAATACATACCTACCCCAAGATGATCAACGTCGGAAAGAATTATACTACGAATATCGTAACAAATATAACAGGTTTGATAAACATATAGATGCTAACGGTTACGATTCCGATTGGAGCAAGCGAGCTGCCATAACGGTTTTTCTGAATAAAACTTGCTTTAACGGTCTGTATCGGGTCAATAGCAAAGGAGAATTTAATGTGCCAGTGGGACGATACAAAAATCCTAAAATTCTGAATGCCAATAATCTGCGAGCTGTCTCCAAGCTATTCGAAATT
This sequence comes from Moorena sp. SIO4E2, assembly GCF_010671945.1. NCBI lineage: Bacteria > Bacillati > Cyanobacteriota > Cyanophyceae > Coleofasciculales > Coleofasciculaceae > Moorena > Moorena sp. SIO4E2. The sequence continues at coordinate 1,290 of NZ_JAAHIE010000848.1, read as the reverse complement.
GCTCAAATAGAACAAAGGGACTTTAGTCAAGTTCTGAAATATGCTGATCATAGCACCTTTATTTACTATGATCCTCCCTATCGTCCTATCAGCAAAACCTCCAATTTCAATTCCTATCATTCCCTAGACTTTGATGATAGTGAGCAGCGTCGTTTACGGGATGTGTTTGTGAAAACTGATCAGGCAGGAGCCCATCAAATGCTCAGCAATTCTGATCCAACTAACTATGTTGATGATTTGTTTTTCGATGACTTATATCAAGGGTTTAAGATCGAGCGAGTATCGGCATCCCGTAGAATAAACTCAAAAGGAAATAGCAGAGGAGAAATTAGGGAACTTCTGGTTACTAACTATTGAATTAACATTCAAAGCAATCTGAAAAAGGAGCATTGCAATCATGTAACTATAGGAGTAACTATAAGAAGGTAGAGGGGGGAGAGGGGGAATAATTTTACCATTGGTTATTTTATTCAAAAAGGACAAATGACATAGGACACAGGACAAATCCGATGAAATTTCATTCTGTATTTAGGGAAAATCTTGGCTGTAATGACTCTGACAGCGTATTCGAGTATGTGATGGCAACCCTGAAACCCTCTATTTTGAAATGGGATTATTTCGTAAATTGGAATAAGGTTGGGAAAAATGTTAGAGATATTGAGATTAGTCTCAATCTTTTGAACTATCTTGTGGGCAAGGATAATGTTGAAGAAGAAGCAAGAGTGTTATTCAGAGAACATCCAAAGCTAATCTCTATCATTCCAGCCTTGCTAGCTTGTCGTGAGCATAAGTTTCAGATTTTAACCGACTATCAATCAGGAAAATTTAACTATGATAATTTCAGTTTTAAAAAGAAAGAAAATTTAACAGAAGAAGATATTGATCAAGCTATTGTTTTTCTAAAGGAGTTAGGTTTCCTAGAGCAAATCACCTCAAGACGTATCAAGTCCCTAACAGATTACTTTATCGGTGTCGAGGTCGGTCTAGATACAAATGCTCGCAAAAACCGGGGCGGTAAAGCTATGGAAGACATCGTCGAGTACTTTGTCAATTCTATCTGTACTCGTCATGGCTTTAAGTACATCCCGCAGGCTAAGTCAGATGGCATCAGATCAGAATTTGGTAAACACCTTACCATCAAGAAAGCGTCTAAAACGATTGATTTTGCAATTAATACTCCTAATAAACTGGTTGTCTTGATGCAGTCGCTCATGGGGGAAACCCCCAAGACCGCGCTGCATCGCTTTAATCGAAACAAACTTTTATAGAGGTGGTGGCTCTAAACTAAAA
>NZ_JAAHIE010000847.1:0-2497 GCF_010671945.1 Moorena sp. SIO4E2 | reverse complement strand
CTTTTATAGCAGCAGATGATGGTGGAATTGTCAAGATGAATCACCTGCTTCGTGCAGTCCGGCGAGAGTATCAGAAGATGGGAAAAGTGTTAATAGAGGGGGAATTTGGTCAGTATGCTGGGCTGATTTAATGATTCGTAATAACTTCAATAACTGTGCAACTAATTCACTAAGTACTGATAACTTGTATGTATTTTTGTTACGGAGAAGAATTAAGGGGCAGTTTGCATTCTAAGGTTGATACTTGGGTTAGCCAAATTGCTGATTGACCTCAACCATTTGGCTGATGATTTGGCCACCTGCGTGCTAAGAGTGGGGAAATGCGATGATTCATGACCTGGATAAAACTTTGGAGGAATTGCTCAAGGGCGAACTCCCTCCTGACCTAATCTCGTCAGTTACGATTAGCTTTGCCACACCTGACAAGGATTTTAGTGTTAAGCCAGCGATTAATCTCTTTCTTTACGATGTGCGTGAGAATCTGGAGTTACGTAACACCACCTGGTCAACAGAACGCAGTAACGGTAGGGCGACCAAAAGGCGTAATCCAGTGCGAGTGGATTGCTCTTACCTAATCACTGCTTGGTCTGCTCTTACAACAGGTGATGGTCAAAAACCAGAGCAAGAAGAGCACCAATGGCTGGGGGAGGTAATGAAAGTGCTACTGCGTCATCGTATAATTCCAGCCGCTGTATTACAGGGAAGCCTCAAGGGGATGGAACCTCCGATCAGGACAGTTAGTCTGAGTCAGAGCAACCTACAAAGTTTGGGGGAATTCTGGCAAGCAATGGGAGGAAAGCCCAGACCAGCATTGAACTACACCCTGACTATGGCTGTGGAAGTCGATGATCCGGTTGACGCAGGAACTTTGGTAACCGATATGAGGACAAATATGAGGATTAAGTAACTGGACTTACGAAGTTTAGTTGGTTTTGCCCCCCTAACCCCCCAAACTTGGGGTACTACTCTCAAAGTCCCCCGCCCCCCTAACCTCATAAGGGTAGGTTTTTTACAAAGACCTCAGGTGTGGGGTGTGGGGTGTGGGGTGTGGGGTGTGGGGGATAAGAAAGCGATGCAGCGCCGCCAAAGGGGGTTTCCCCCATGAGCGACTGCATCAAGACAATGTACTTAATTTGTCGTTAAAAATCATCATTTATTCGTTGTTTTCCTTTTACTCTGATCAGGTTAAGTCCCATGTTTGACCCTAATGTAAAAAACCTACCCCTGTGAGGGACCCACGGGGGCGATGTTTAAATCCTGTAGTTGACTAAGGGAGTATTGCTCGTGTCAAATAAGATCAGGTTGGAAGCAATCCGCCATCAGGTCGCCATCGCTGGGCAGGTGAAAGATGACCAAACTCAGCAGGTGATTCCGGGAGCAGTGGTCGAGATTGCCGATATGCCCGACAGCTTCAAAAGCAAGTTAGATCTGCTAGCTGGGCTTTACGGAGATGACTGGGAAAAGAGGGTCGAGAGACCTGACCGCACTCGTACCAGAGTTGACGGCTATTTTTACTAGGAATCCGAACACTGAAAGCCCCGTCACAAAGCGAGCGGGGATGAAAGTGAACAGCGACTAATGTCGCCATGAAATAAATTCCTAGAAGACTCCGGAATCATCATCGAAAGTAATTTAGAATCGAAAGTAATTTAGAATAAAGTAGGTACAGGTTGAGAAACCGAGGCTGAGCCGGGAGAGAGACCCGTAACTTATTGACCTTAAAACAGTAATGCCTAGAGGGTAGGGAAGGTCCTCTTTAAAAACCCAATCATCAATTAACAGTTGGTGTGTGAACCCAGAAAAATCACTATGCACGAAAAAACGGTACGGTGGGGCACACCGGAACCAAGTGAAAAGGAAGGGAAACGGACTTTTTAAGGCACTTCCAATTAAGTAGCTAAACGCCTAGGGAGAATCGCCCTCTGGGTCTGTCGTGAATTAACTAGGAACTTGGTCTTGACGGGTTTTTGGTTTAAGTATTGTCTAATTTTTGACGGCGTCAAAGATTAGAACACGGCGGTTTAAGGCGGCTCGTTGATCTAGGAATCCCCGCGCCTTGTGGCCTACGGCCTCCGCTAAGCGAACAGGTCGGGGAGTGTCAATTCCAGGATCTCCCTGATGGGCCATATACCTTGACGGCTTCCTTGCCAGGTACGGGTACTCGCTATAGTGCTGACCCAACCATCAAAACTATACCGCCTGGTTCTAATACGGAATCCGATCAGACCGAGGTTCAGGTATCATCAGATCCAGAAACTGGTGCAATCGCGATACCTACTGTTAATTTCTATTTCCAACCAACTGCTCTGTTGGGTAAGGTCACCAACTCAGACGATGAAGCTGTGGTTATGGCCAAAGTTGAAATTGAGGGGAGTGGTGAGTATACTTTTACTGACAACGATGGCAACTATCTCCTGAGTAGTCTGGAAGCATCTAGGGATAAATCAAGTCCTCGCCAGGTTATAGTTAACGTTGTTGCCCAAGGCTACCAGCAAGA
>NZ_JAAHIE010000846.1:0-2501 GCF_010671945.1 Moorena sp. SIO4E2 | reverse complement strand
ATTTGTGACCAACGTGACCAACAAAAAAGGGTACAGAATTGTCAAAGTTGAGCTTGTTGCACCTGATCAAGCATTGGTAATGCACCTGAGTTGTGATGGCGTTGGTCTCCCACTCCAGCAACTCCAAGATTGTTGTAGCGGTTAGCGATGACCCGAATCCACCGCCAGGAATAGCCAGTCACCTCGGCTACTTCTGGCGGTCGTTTTAGCTTTAGCCATTAAGAGTATTTGCTAATGGCGCAAGCCCCACCGGATCTTTGTCACGCGCGTTAATGAAGTACTTAGTGGCATTAATCCCGATTATCCCGTTTTGGTTAAGCAAAACGCCTATCAACACACAATTGAACATGCGTACGCTACCATGGGTAAATGTGTTTACCCTGGGGCTAACGGGAACTGGTTCAGTTACTTGCAATGGATAATCATCCCCTAGAACTACATGACAGGCATTACCAATCTCGTCATAGACTTTATAGGTAGCGATCGCGTAATTTGTTTTAACTAAGTTTTATTTTCAATTTGCTTATAAAGCTCACACTCTACTGTTATTTTAAGATTACTTTTAGCCGTCCCTTTGGTGACATAAGGAATCCCCGCCTCTCCCCCTAATTCAATCCCAAATTATAGGGTGACTTTCTTAACGTTAGGTATTGGCTTTTTCTTAAACGCATTTAAGCCAATAATAGTGTAAGCCCGAATCGTACCTTCAATGATTTGAGCGTGTTGTATTATTTGCTGTCGTAGCCTTTCAGGAGAACTCATCCCCTTGTCGGTGAGGGCTTCTTCTTCCTCTTCCTCTTCTTCCTGGTTGTCTGGGCTGCTTACCTTAGGAAGGTCTAAATCTTCTCTAGCTTCAACGTAAATAATTGTGCCATCCTCTAGCTGAATTGGCGTTAATTGTGTCATAGCAGAATATTTCCTAAACTATTTCCCGGAAAGACCGATCAAATAATTGTATACCTCTTAAGTACCTATTTATATAAAAACCCTGGTTGTTATGAGTCGGAATGCTTTAGTAATAGGGATTAATACCTACAGCTATGAACGCCTCAATAATTTAACGGCACCTGGGCGGGATGCAGAAGCTGTAGCCCAATTACTAGAGAAGTATGGAGACTTTAAGGTAACGCGACTCCCGGCGGTTAAGGATAAACAGAATAATACCATTCGCGTTGGCAAAAAAACCAAAGTCACTCTAACTCAGTTAGAAGACGCCATAGTACAATTGTTCAAATCAGATGGAAAACCCCCAGATACAGCGCTACTCTATTTTTCTGGACATGGTTTACGAAAAAGCAAGGGGATACAAGAAGGCTTTTTGGCAACTAGTGATGTTAACCCAGACATGGGTTCTTGGGGTTTATCCTTACAATGGCTGCGGCGACTGTTACAAGAAAGTGAAGTAAGGCAGCAGATTATTATCTTAGATTGCTGTTATGCAGGAGAAGTCCTAAATGTAGCAGAAGTAGACCCCGGAGACCGGGGTTTTGGCAGAGACCGGTGTTTTATTGCTGCTTCTCGTGCCTTTGAACTCGCCTATGAAGACATTAGTAGTAATCATAGTGTTCTTACCTCTGCACTGATCCTAGGATTGGAACCAAGCCAACAGGGATGGGTAACTAACTATACCTTGGTTGATTTACTTACTCAACAACGAAATGCTTTTCCCCAGCGTCATATTTTTAGTAATTCTGGTGAACCCATTAATCTGACTCGCAGGTGGACAGCAGCAACAAAACAGTTGGCTGCCTCGGCAAAAAGTATCTGTCCTTATAAGGGTTTGGCTTATTTTGATTGTACTGAAGAAGATGCCAAGTATTTCTACGGTCGTACTGCCTTAACGGATCAATTGTTGGAAAAGGTGCGTGTTGGTAATTTTCTTGCTGTCCTGGGGGCTTCTGGTAGTGGGAAATCCAGTGTAGTTAGGGCGGGATTATTGTATCAGTTACAACTGGGACGGAGGTTATCGGGTAGTGAAAGTTGGCAGATAAAAATCCTTCAGCCCGGTGAACATCCCCTCAATTCTTTAGCACTAACCTTTGTAGATTCTGGTTTATCTGATATCGAACAGGCTACTCAATTAGCTCAAGCCGAGGATTTGATCAAAAAGGGTTCTGAAGGCTTGAGCGAATTAATCGCTGTGACTGATACCCAGCGGGTGATACTGGTAGTTGATCAGTTTGAAGAAGCCTTTACCTTGTGTCAAGATAGCTCACAAAGGCAGCAGTTTTTTGAATGCTTATTAGGAGCTTTACCTAAAACCGGGGATAAACTCTGCTTAGTATTGACGATGCGGGCAGACTTTTTTGGTAAATGTCTTGAACAGGACTATAGCGGATTGGCACAGCAGATTCAACAACATGGGATTGCTGTTATGCCCATGTCACCAGAGGAGTTAAAACAGGCAATTGTAGAACCAGCCAAACAGGTAGATTTGGAGATTGAGCCAGAACTGGTGAAAGAAATACTGGCAGATGTAGCGGATGCGCCAGGATATCTGC
>NZ_JAAHIE010000845.1:0-2504 GCF_010671945.1 Moorena sp. SIO4E2 | reverse complement strand
TCTTTGTACAAAGATGGCCTTCCTTTGATGAAACGACTAATTCAAGCTCGTTGCTCTATTACTGCTCCTCCTACTCTTCCGATACCTCTCTAAACCTGACCAAACGTCTTTCCAAAAGAGCCACACCCAATTGATTTAGGTAAGCTATATCATGTCTTTGTGAAGTTCTTGTTTAACCAGTTGAGCTAAGGTTTGGGCAGCTCCTGGTTTTCCGCGAACGCTCTTGAGATGCGATCGCATTTCCGACAACTTCTCTGGATGCTCCAGATAGTCTAGAGCAAGTTGGGCAACCTCAACCGGCTCAAGCTTTCCTACCAATTCTGGCACAATTTCCCTTTTTGCCCAAATATTGGGCCATGCAAACATACGCTTTTGCCCTAGCACCAACCAGTTAATCACTTTCGCTACGCTAGAGCCTACTCCTGGTAACTTGACCAATAGACCGGGTAAGCCATCCCAAGCCCGCATGGCATCTAACTGTTGCGTCGGCAACAGCACAATCATTGGCACGGCCAGAGACCCCAACTCAGCGGTATTCGCTCCCACTGTGGTTAAGCAAAGACAACATTGCGATAACAATTCATAGGTAGGAAAGGACTCCCAGAGTTCTACACACAAGCCACTGGGGGTTTTGAGGAATAGTTGCGGGGGCGGGGTATTTGGTTGAAGGTTAGGAGGTTGAAGGGTTGAAGGTTGAAGGGTTGAAGGTTGAAGGGTTGAAGGTTGAAGGGTTGAAGGTTGAAGGGTTGAAGGTTGAAGGGTTGAAGGTTGTTCGCCTTTGGCGTTGCCGTAGGGTAGGTTATCGGAGTTTGAACCTGTAACTTGTAACCCCTTAACTTGTAACCCCTTAACTTGTAACCCCTTAACCTGTAACCCCTTAACCTGTAACCCCTTAACCTGTAACCCCTTAACTTGTAACCCTGGATTAATCACCGAGTCGTTATCAACTTTATATATAAGTTGTGCCTCTGACCATCCTGTCTTGTTAATAATGGGATTGTGATCTCGATTGGCAAATTTGGCTAATGTTTTTAGATCTATGGTAGGAGCAACCGGAATCACAAAGCGAGTTTGGGGTCTAGCCCTATGGATGTGTTCAGCGATCGCTAAAGATAAAGGTACTCCCTGAGCTAGTTTGGCTGGTTTTGACCCCGGTAATAGTCCGATCACTTCAGTGGAATGTTGAAGGTTATCTTCGGTTGTTCGCGAAGCGTGGCCTTTTGGCCAAGGTTGTTTAGTTGAAGGTTGTTTAGTTGAAGGTTGTTTGGTTGAAGGTTGTTCGCGTAGCGTGGCCTTTTGGCCAAGGTTATCTTCTTGGGTTGTTCGCGTAGCGTGGCCTTTTGGCCAAGGTGGTTGGGTTGAATGTTGTTCGCGTAGCGTGGCCTTTTGGCCAAGGTTATCTTCTTGGGTTGAACCTGTAACCTGAGAACCTGCAACCTTCAACCCCTGAGTAACCTGTAACCCCTGAGTAACCTGTAACTCCTGAGTAACCTGAGAACCTGCAACCTGTAACCCTTGAGTAACCTGTAACTCCTGATTAACCTGAGAACCGGTAAGGGGTAATCCCCTAATCTCTGCCATTAAATCCCCTACTAGGGTGAATTTGTGGGCATATTTCTTAGGCACTTGAGCGATAATATCGGGTTTCATCACGCCAAAGTGGTCAATCCAGGGGTACCAACGAGCATCCCACTCGGCATAGACAACACTGCGATACCCTAAGCGCTTACTAATCACTACTGGAAAAAATTGGTCTCCCCCTAGGAATAGAACAACCCCTTGTGGATGCCAGTCCCAGTTTTGAGCTGTCTTGCCCCACAACAAGAATGGCAAAAAATCCTCTGCTGCTTGAACCCGGTCTACTTCTGGGTAGGATTTTGCGATCGCATCTTCTTTGCCCGTGGCATGAGGGCAAGGAGATAGGACTACCGATATCCGGAGTAATGAACGGTCATTGCCTAAAGTTTCCCGCAATGCCTTCACCACTGGTCGCACCCAGGTGGTCACCTCTCCTGGGCCATTGGACATAACTAAAATATCTGCTGCTGGCACTCTTCCCCACTCCTAATTATGACGATATGGCTTGCTATCAGTTATCAGTTATCAGTTATCAGCTATCAGCTTTCAGCTTTCAGCTTTCAGCTTTCAGCTTTCAGCTTTCAGCTTTCAGCTTTCAGCTATCAGTTATCAGCTTATGTGCTACCCGCACGCTACTTGAGGTGCTTTCAGCCAAACGCGAGTGCGTGGCCAACGGCCAAGGTCAAGGTCTGACTGCTGACTGCTGACTGCTGACTGCTGACTGCTGACTGCTGACTGCTGACTGCTGACTGCTGACTGCTGACTGCTGAGTGCTGACTGCTGAGTGCTGACTGCTGAGTGCTGACTGCTGACTGCTGACTGCTGACTGCTGACTGCTGACTGCTGACTGCTGACTGCTGACTGCTGAGTGCTGACTGCTGACTGCTGACTGCTGACTGCTGACTGCTGAGTGCTGACTGCTGACT
>NZ_JAAHIE010000844.1:0-2505 GCF_010671945.1 Moorena sp. SIO4E2 | reverse complement strand
AATTGAAGAACGTTTAGTAACTCGTTGTCAGCTACTCCAAAGCATGACCTCAGAGATTAAAAATTTAACTAATTATCATTGGTTAACTTATGACTAACTTTTATAAGCTTTTATAAACCGGATTTAGTATTAAATGCGCATTAAGCACCTAAGAGTCTACACAATCTACACAGAATTAATTACCTATTCTCAATCTCTTTAACCCTGACATTGTCAGGGTTTGAGTTTTTTGAAATGTGTAATCAATTTTGTGTAATCAATTTTGTGTGCCTGCTTAGCTTAGACACATTGCAGTTCAAGGCGTTGCTGATTTGAACTATGAAATTGATTTGGTGCATCACGGCAAGCCGTGTAGAGACGTTATAGTGCAACGTCTCAAAATCTAAATTCATACCCGGATTCAGCAACGTCGAATTCATCAGGCATTAGCAAGGAGCAAATAATTCAATGAATGCATCTACATATCGTGACGCTGTCCAAAAGTCCTTCTTGTTTTATGAAGCTCAGCGCTCCGGTAAACTTCCTGGAGACAATCGCATTCCATGGCGCGGAGATTCTGCCCTCAATGATGGTGCAGATGTCGGTGTTGATCTGACTGGCGGTTATTACGATGCTGGAGACCATGTTAAATTCGGCTTCCCCATGGCTGCTTCCATGACTATGCTGGCTTGGGGCGCAATCGAATATGAAGACGCCTACCAGCAAATGGGTCAATGGGATGAGGCGTTGGATGCCATTAAGTGGGGTACGGATTACATCCTCAAAGCCCACATCACCGACAATAATGGTCAAACTAAAGAGTTTTGGGGGCAGGTTGGAGACGGTAACATCGACCACAGCTTCTGGGGACCGCCGGAAACTATGACCATGCAGCGACCAGCTTTTAAAATTGATCCTTCAAATCCTGGTTCTGATTTAGCAGGTGAATCAGCTGCGGCCTTAGCTGCGGCTTCAATGGTTTTTGAATCCTCGAATAAAGATTACGCTAAGCAACTACTAGATGAAGCTAAAGCTCTATTTGACTTTGCCGAAACTTATCGCGGCAAGTACTCTGACTCGATCACCAATGCTGCTCAGTTCTACAATTCTTGGAGCGGTTACCAAGACGAACTAGCTTGGGGCGCAATGTGGCTATACAAAGCAACTGGTGACCAGGGGTACTTGAATAAAGCAGAAAATCATTACCGAGGTATTCCTTCTACATGGACTCAATCTTGGGATGACAAGTCTTATGGTACAGGGATTCTTCTTGCTCAAGAGACTAATCAACAGAAGTATCGTACAGACGTAGAAAGCTGGCTAAACTACTGGAGTGACGACAGTGGTCAAGGGATCAAATATACAGAGGGCGGACTAGCTTGGTTAGATACCTGGGGTTCCCTACGATATGCTGCCAATACCGCTTTCCTTGCTGGTGTTTATAGCGATACCGTTAATGATATTAATGGTCGCTACTCTGATTTCGCAGAGGATCAGATTGACTACATTCTTGGCGAAAATCCTAACAATCGCAGTTATGTTGTCGGTTTTGGCGACAATTCTCCCAAGAATCCCCACCATCGTGGGGCTCATGGTTCCACTAGCAATAACATCCAATCACCAACGAACAACCGCCATGTTCTCGTAGGCGCTTTGGTTGGAGGCCCATCTGAAGCAAATGATAATGCCTATGAAGATCGTCGAGAAAACTTTATCACTAATGAAGTAGCTCTTGACTACAACGCTGGCTTTACTGGTGCTCTTGCCTATTTGTACGCTGAAGAGATGGAACTCAGTCCAGTCAGTCTGGGTTCTATCCCTGAACCACTAGTGTCTACACCAAATCCGATTGGTGAGTTGATAATTTAGTCTATGGAATTTCATTATGACGGTACTAGTGGGATTTTACATTTTTGGTGCTCTCTACTTTTTATTAATCTGGTTTCAAGCGTTCCAGAAAGACACTAATTTATCTCATGAGCAAATCTGCTTGTCTTGGATAGTGTTGACGATAGCAACCCTTTTTTGGCCAATTGTTGCCCCGATTGCTACTCTGGAAAAGAGAAAAGAGTGCTAGGGCGCTGGGGGTTTGTTTGTCCTCTGATATCGTGTCTAGTTGTTTCGGTAATCGGTAATCGGGGGATTTTAGGGAGTCGGGAGTCGGGAGTCGGGAGTCGGGAGTAGTGATGCAGCGATTAGCGCGATCTAGCGCGGTCTTTGCTACTGTTCCCTGTTCCCTATTCCCTATTCCCTATTCCCTGTTCCCTGTTCCCTGTTCCCTGTTCCCTGTTCCCTGTTCCAAAGCGCTATAGTTTCAAACTTAATCTAGTCTCACCTCTTTTGATAGGTGTCTAAACCAATTAAAGTACAAACAAATAGATAGGATAATAAATAAAAACAACAGGATTCCAAAATTATCCCAACGTTTCATCATCAACATGATTCCCATTAAAAACAAGACTATCTGCCAAGGAATCCCGATCAATGTCGATAGAATATCCCGCCGATTCTCGTTCCTGATTTTTG
>NZ_JAAHIE010000843.1:0-2506 GCF_010671945.1 Moorena sp. SIO4E2 | reverse complement strand
AGCCACCATCCGTTGAGTCCAATCAACCCCTCTCAGCAGTTGAACAACAGCTGAAGTGGGATTCCTATCATCAACTCCAGCAATTGCTTCGGGAGCGACGGTTGATGAGAGCGATCGCATTAGTAGAAGCCTTGGCTCAAAGAATGCCCCAAGACCCAGAAGTGCGTCAGTGGCAAGCGATCGCTTATCAAAGTTGCGCAAGACATTTGGTTAAACAGCACAAGCTGGATAAAGCTAGAAATTATCTCAAAAAAGCCCTCAAGACTGACCCCTACAATAAGTCTCTCTCGGCTGAGATAGAACAGGATTTTCGTTTGATCGAGCAGATGATATAACGCTACGCGCAAATCAGAAAAGTGAAATGGTTTTCTAATAAATATCTTTAGAGTTAGCATTCAAGTAAGGACGCTTGATATCAATTCCAAGCAAAGAAAAGTTGTGGAGGATAAAATTCATCCGACCTTCTGGGGAGTCGTGACCTTGTAGCCAAGCTTCTAGTAACCCATTAGCAACAATTTGGCAGCGATTCATCCCAAAATCTTCTTTAGGCGTAAATTTATAATCGGGTTCTTCTGATAGAGCCAGTCCTGGTAACAGCTGCTTGGTAAACAGAGGCACCCCTTGCAGAAAATGGGATTTGTGTTGAGCATAAACAGTCTTAAGCATGGGTTTAACTGTTTTATAATTGCCCTTTTCCAAGCACAGAATCCCTGAATCATAACGCCCGTAGTCAGAAGGATTGTATAGCACCTTAAACGTGAACGGAATTTTGACTCGGTTCAATCCCTCAGTGATAGCTTTCATAACAGCAACTGCACCTTCAGGATTCAGATTAAAATAGACATTTACTGTCTGGTGGTCACCATCTGAATTACAAGGATTAACTCGACCAGCATTCCCAACCGCTACATAGAATCCGTTTTGCACTAAATTAGGGGGCATCCGGATTGCCACTAAGCTCCCTATAGTAGCAGCCCTATCAATCGGTTGTAAGTGGAAATCACGCCTAATGTGCAGAATTAGACCCTTCTTTTCCACAGCCAGACTACCATCACTTTCCTGCCTTAGCACTAACCACCCTGGATCAAAGTAGCCTTGAGAGTGATTACTTTCGCACAATCGCTGGCAAAACTCTAGGTTAAGCCCCCTTACCGTATTGTTCTCCAAATCATCGTCAAGTGCCCAACCATTTGAATTGTGATCCGCTGGAAGAGTAGTTTGATAAGAGCCGTGGTAGTAGATACGGTAGAGAAACGTTCGTAGTTGCAGGCTTAGATAGGTATTCTGGATCTTTAAGGGTAGTTGCTGAAAACGAGCTACCACTTCATCAGGAAGTTCCAGGGGTTTGTACTCTGGATGAGTAATATAGAAATTAGATTCAATCTGAACATTGTTAAGAATGTCATAAAAAACATCAAGCAATCCAGGTATAGAAGAATCGAGTCGTTGATTTCGTAGAGTATCCAGTAATTGCATAATCAAGACCAATAGACTTAGGCAGGAATACGGCTAGGAAAAGTGAGTTCAGATTCTGTGATGCCAAAAACAATCGAGATTGATTGCTCTGGATGGCATAACAAGGTCTTAGCAACCTGAAGCATACAGATACCTGTGTTGTCAAAGGGTTTGAGGTGATTGATCTTTAAATGAATTTTGCGAATCAAGACAAACCCAGCAAATTGCATCGCTCGTCTCAAAAAATTCTGACGTCGCTCAATAATTTCTGGAAAGTGAGCCAAATAAGCTTGAGTTAGAGTAACAAGGCTAGGTTGAATTACCTCAAGGGGAGTTGTGGCTAGACGCAAAGCAGTTTCAACATCGATTGCTGTACTGATCACCAAGCTACTCAGCCAAATTTGTAGATAGCTGGCGATAATGGTTCCTAAATCTAAGCTCGGATCTCCCCAAGTGAATTTCTCCCAATCAATTACTCTAACCATGCTTGTCGCTTCTGGCTTGTTTGTAGAGAGGCATTGCTCCCAATCAAGGTGCAGTAATATGTTTTTCAGTTTTAGGTCATTGTGGATCAAACAGCAAGGCTCCCAAACTTGGTTAAGTTCTGCGATCGCTTTCCCTAAACTCTCGTAGCGCTGATAAAGTCTAAAAAATTCAAGAGAATCTTCACAATAGACCCCAAAAACTTCTGGTTCAATTCGTTCTAACCTTTCAAGAAAGTCAACCTCTTCATCAATCGGTAGCTGTTTAGCATTAGAGTTCAAGAAGTCTTTATATTCCTGACAGTCTAGAGTCGTGCGATGGATTGTGGCTATAGTAGCTCCGATCTGGCTAGCGATATCAATAGGAAAAACCTGATCTTTACTATAAAAATACGCTAAATCAGAATAGTCATTAAGATAGTTAAAAACCAGAATTGAGCGAATTAAATCAAAATGAATCGCCTCGGAGATTAGTGGGCGAATAGAGCTTAGATCTGGAAACTCTTGTAAAAACTCATAAAAAAGCCATTCGTACCAAAAATCACCATTAGTTTTCCCTTCATGATCGA
>NZ_JAAHIE010000842.1:0-2507 GCF_010671945.1 Moorena sp. SIO4E2 | reverse complement strand
GGATTGGGTAAGTCAGCGGGATTGCTCCCGCTTCGTCCCCAACGCACCGTGCGAACAAGTCTCCAAGTACACGGCGCAACCGATTCTTTTTGAACTCATTTATCACTGCCACTTCTTTTCTGAGATTTACGGTTTTGTACCTTTTGGTTTTTGTTCCGTTTCAAAGAGGGTTTTTTTCTCCCGGCTCTCAGCATTTTCTGTATGTCGGGATTGGTGGCACCCAAGGCATGTATGGTGTGGTGGCAATCCTCGTGTAGATAGATGAGGTTATCGTATTGGTCTTGTCCACCTAGATGTATTGGTATAATGTGATGTATATGTAATACATCACTAATCCCAATTGATTGATTGCAGACAGGACAGAGGTAGTTCTGTCTGTTTGCTATTTTGTCCTTTCCCGCTGAGAATCTTCCCCTTGCCGTTTTTTCCCTTTGTAATGCTTTGCGCTCTTCCCAGTACCCAATCAGGTCGGGGTCGTCTGGGCTGTTTTTGTATTGGACTAGGGTATGGCGTTTGATGGGTTTCCAAGCGAGTTTATGCAGATATGCATTTTTTGAGGATTTGTTTCCGTATACCCATTTGTCTTCCCTTCCTGGGCAGTGTTTTCCAAAGTAGTTCTTGGATATCCACTTCCAGGATTTATTTGGATGTTTCCGTAACCCCCATCTTTTTAATTTCCAGAAGATGTAGCTATCGAGTGTATTGAAGGTTTCTTGAGCCACTACACCATCATGATAGTTGCCCCACCCTCTTATTTTGGGATTAAGCTTCCTTATGACTTGTTCTTGGGATGCACTCTTTAACTTTTTGAATTCATCCTTCAATTGTTTCTTGAAGTTATTGATGTTCTTCTTGGAGGGTTTGATGAGGGTGACCAATTCGGTTTTCCGTGCAGTGGTTCTGTACTTGCGGAAGTTCCATCCTAGGAAGTCAAACCCTTCTGTCAAGTGTTTGATGCTGGTCTTTTCCTCAGATAGTCTTAATCCTTTTTTGGTTAACCATTCTTGTATGATTACCTTAGCTTCTGTCGCATCTTCTTTGCTTTGAGTTAGAATCACAAAGTCATCGGCAAAGCGGACAAAGGTTCTTTCTGAGATGTTGTTCCAGAATCCTCCTGATTTTTTCCTCTTGTCTTTGCGCCACTTATATGTAATTCCTAATTCATTTTCCATGCCATGTAGGGCTATGTTAGCCAGTAATGGGCTTATTATTCCTCCCTGAGGTGTACCTGACTCGGTGTTATAAAATACGCCTTTATCGACGTATCCTGTCTTTAGCCATTGTTCCACCAGGTTTCTAGCTGGAAAATTTCCAATGGTTTCCAGTAGTGGTTCATGGGCAATATGATCGAAGCATCCGGAGATGTCTGCGTCTATTACCCACCACTTTCGGTTGTTTTCACCCTTTATGTTGTTGAATATCCTTTGTCTAGCGTCATGGGTGCTTCGGCCTGGTCTGAATCCGTATGATGTCGGTTCAAATTTAGCTTCCCATGAAGGCTCTAATGCATTTTTGACGATACTTTGTATGCATCTATCTATCATGCTAGGTATTCCTAATGGGCGTTTTTTTCCATTGGGTTTAGGAATGTATACACGTTTGGTTGGAATTGGTTTCCAGGCTTTGTAAATTTTTAGAGCATCGACCAGCTCTGCCCTGAGTTTGGGGGTAAGATTGGCTATTTTGTCTATCCCAGGGGTGTTTTTGCCTTGATTTAACTGTGCGGCCTGTCTTACGGAAATGAGTATATTGGAGTAGCTACGTAGCATTAGCCGTTGTAGCTTATTCACCTTTTTCCAATTGCCTTCACGAGTCGCGAGGAATATCCTACGTCTTAATTTCCTGACTAACCGATAGGCTTTCTTCCAGTCTATGGAGTGCCACTCGGTAGCTTGTTCAGTTACGATACCGTTTTCGGTTGAATTCGGTTCTATCTTTTCCATTACAATTAAGGATTAATAAGTATTATGTTCCTCCCTCAGAATCAGTTCTGAAATTCAGCACTCTGCACGAGTTGAGGGATTTCCCTCTATCCAACCGGTTATACGCTCTTCACGCTTTCCCGTCGGTTTTCACCATGTTGGCTTTAGCTTGGTTCAGTCTTTTACCGGACTCAGAGTTATACCTCTTCTTGCGATTTGGCTACCTTAATCATCGACCTAGATTAAGGACTCAATCTCGGCTTACCCGGTTACACACAAAGGAGATGCGAACTAATGGTTGTCGTCTCTACGCCGAGTCCGTGGAGTTCTTCCGATTATCCAATATCTACTGGATTAACCCATGGAGCTAGTATCCCCATTACCGCTTTGACAGGGATATCAATCATTACGACGCTTCAATCAACGATTCCTTTCGTCAACCTGTTAGTTCTTTCCCTAACGTTCCATTATCATGCGGTATATGCTTCTGGTTACGCATTACCCTCTAGCTGTGAGACATAACAATTCGGGAGTACCTCAGCTTGTGAGCCGTTGATATCCATCTCGTTATGCCCCTTTGGGTGG
>NZ_JAAHIE010000841.1:0-2517 GCF_010671945.1 Moorena sp. SIO4E2 | reverse complement strand
TCTAGAAAATTACAGAGTTGAAGCTGATCCAAATTTTGTATTTGAGAAAAATAGGTTTTCAAAAGATGTTTTTAAAATAAAATACTCTGGCCAGCAGCTTATAGATCAATACCCTGAAGTTGCTGATTTAATATTGCAGACACTGGACTTGAGCCGCGATCCTAAGTTTCCGAATCACAAGAGTGGCATCGCTTAATTTTTCGACGATTTATTTGGAGAAGATGATACCAAAAAGAGACGAAAAAAAATTGATACTGAACATAAAGCACTGCTGCAAGAAGGAGTCAAATTCTCAAACAATTTTAATTTTGAGCAAGAAAAGAACTTGAAGGACAAATGGGTACAAAATAACCCAGATCCAGAGAATAATACAATTGCGACAATACTTAAAAATGAAGAAGGCTTAATTATTGGTGAAGTGCATTCTGATGATGCTGCTAGAAAACAGGTAATTGAAAATCTCGACAATTTTGTTGGGATGGGAGTTAAGTCTGTCTATCTGGAGGCCATAAGGTCAGACTATCAGTCTATGGTTGATGATTATTTAAAACTAGACGGTGAACTCTCACCGGAACTTCAACGCTTTTTAATAAATAAAACAAAAAAGGATAATTACAGTTATTTAGATTTATTGAAGGCTATAAAAGCTAAAAATAATAAAGAACAAGCTGATATTCGGGTTATCGGTATCGACTCGCCTGCAGCATCCACAAGACCCTATTCTTCCGTAGCTGATCGAGAGAGGGCCAGGGAAGCCACTATGAATATATACGCAATGAAAGTAATTAAAGACAGTCAGAATAGTGGTAAATACATAGCTCTAGTGGGGAATGCACATCTGGAAACTCAGACAGATAAAACAGATAAAGAAGAAGATAAAAACACGTTAGGCTTCGACAAAGGAGTTCCCGGTCTTTCAGAAATGCTTTCAGTGCCTGCAGTCGCAATTAGGACAGAGGTAAAGATGAATTTTAATTTCGGCCAAAAAGGAGAATAAAATGGGAGGAGAAAGAGAGGTACTGAATGCGATCGCCTCTCTTGTTGGGTGTGTTAATAACGCACATACCAAATAGACAAGGCAGGCGATAGAGCAGATAAACAGAATAATCCTCCACGCTCACCAGATCAAATGATAATAAGCCAAGAAACGACTATATATGTCACTCTCAAGTAAAGTCAAAAAAATCCGCAAGAAAAAAACAGATGCTAAGAAAGCGAAAGCGTCTTCAAAAGCCTCTTCTGATTCTTCCAACTCCCAATCCCAAGGAAAAATAAATCCGATCACCGGTATGACCACCGAGGCTGAGATCAAGACATTGAGTGAGGCTCTTGCTGGTGCTTCTAACCTGTCCAAAGATGATGCAGCTTCTTTGTCTTGATGCAGTCGCTCATGGGGGAAACCACGGCAGTCGCTCATGGGGGGAACCCCCAAGACCGCGCTGCCTCCCCAAGACCGCGCTGCATCGCTTTTAAAGCAGGCGCAAGGTCTTAGAGACAAAATGGAAAGTGGTCAACCCATCTCAAGGTCGGAACTAGCCTCTTTCAAAGACTCTACCGACGATATGTTTAAGAAATTGGAGGATGTAAAAGGTTTCGATCAATTAAAAAATCCATTTACCATGACCGAGAGTGAGATAAATCAACAAGTGTATCAACTCGCTCAGGCGATGGAGAAAGCGGTAAAAGTCCCTTCAGACAATACCAAAAAAATGCTCAAGGATACCTATGCTTTAATGGATCATTTAACCTATACCAAGCGTGACAGCGATTCTCCCGATAGTGGAACTAAAGATGACTCAGATACCAATACCTCTGACCCTGATTATCAAACCTTACTCAATAACTTCAAGGAGTCTTATAGCCAGCATTATGATGCCTTAGGGTCCAGCCAAGCCGGTAAACCGATTGGTGGTCATTTGTTTAATATGACCAAAGATGAACTGGATGCTGAGATAAAGGATATTAACAAAAAAATAGCAGACGCGAGAAAACTTCCACCAGAGCAAATTCATGAGTTTGTTCGTGATGCCTATGCCTTAAGAGAAAAGCTATTTGAAGTTTCTAAATCCGCCGAAAATACTGCTAGCACCGATAGCTCTACTACAGAGGATAAAGAAGAGAATGCTACAGCGGAAGAGACGATATATCAAGCGGTTCAGGATAAAAATTCACCAGACGTACAAGTTTCGAAAAATGAGGTATATCGAGATATAGGGGAATTCAACCAAAAACACGCTGGTACGATGGAGGAGATAGTGCGGGCGTCACTCTTGTAGGGTGCGCCATTCAACAGTGCGATCGCCCGATATTGTAGGGTGCGTTAATGAAATGTAACGCACCAAATTCCTATTAATTTTAGAAGATAATTCCGGGTGTAATAATGAATCATATAAATTTTTAAATTTCTTGCCATTCCCGAGCATTGACAAATAAAGATAGGTGCTTTGTATTATTGGTTGCCACAGTAACGTCATACCCAGAATTAGTAACTAAAATAGCTTGAGCGGCTAAAATAAC
>NZ_JAAHIE010000840.1:0-2528 GCF_010671945.1 Moorena sp. SIO4E2 | reverse complement strand
AAACTGCTCCTCGTCTTCTGGAGGAAACTGTTCAAACTTCTTAATATCTAAGATCGAACGGGGGTCATTAGGTAGCTGAAGACCTGCGTAAGCATGAGTAGAATTATCAATAGGCAAGGATTGACCGCATAAATTATTTCCATAACGTAGATAAGATTCAACAAACACTACTAGTTCTTGAATTGCGTTTTCTAATCCAGGAGTTTTGTCATAATTTTTTACTTCATCGTACCATTTGATAATGTTTTGCCAAACATCAGGATCTTTGGAAGTAAAGTTTTTTAAACTAGCGATTTGCGTACTAGGTAATTGTGCTTCAGCCTGTACAACCAACTCCTCAACTATAAAGTCAAGACATTGATCAATTTCGTTCTGATTAAAATATTTAACGCTAAACTTAAATTCAGTTGGTTGCGAGCCTTTTACCTGAACGATATTGAGATGAGTCACATTCCCAGTAGCTGCCACTCGACTGTCTGGTAACATTCCTGCATAACCAAGTAAACTACCTAAGACCGTAGTTTTTGTAGCTTTGAATTCTCCCATAACAGCAATTTTAACTGGTGAAGAAGAAGATTTAACTACTTCTTCGGCTTGCTTTCGGACAATTTCAACTTGATTGCTAATTTCAGTTAAAATCCTATCCTGCTGAAGGGATTGAGTCTGAAGAACAGAGTCATATTCCTCAAGTTTATTAAGTATAGATTCAGCGAAATTATTAAAATCACGCAGTTGTTCAACCTTTGACATGATAATTTAAGATGAGACCACTAATTATGACTTTGTTTAAATTTCCGTAAGCGTATCTAAAGGAAACTGATCACATTTTTTTCAAATAATATTGTTCATAAAAAAAACAGATTTTTTTCGCTTCTTATCCTATATTAATAGCTCTCAAGAGTACTTCTGGTGGAGGTATTTCTTCTAAATCTCCTAAAGTTAGAGTGTCACAAATACCAGTTCTTGCTCCCTTTTCTTCTAAAGATTTGTCCAATTCTTGTAGAAATTGTGCTGCTTGGGGATCTGAACCAACTTGAATAAAAGAAATACCAATTTCCGAATCCTTATCGATTCGACGAGTTGCGTTCACAAGTACATCAATTACTGGAGGCTTATCATCAGGTGCTCCATCTGTAAATACTAAGAAAATTTCCCCATTTGGTTTAGCACTACCGTTTGCTTTACGTTGGAAATAATTCTCGAGAGCATCCCGCAAAACCTCATCAAGGTATGTTCCACCCATAGGATATGTTTCTTTAAAGATTTGTTCTACCTTATTTGTCGTAACATTATCGTATCGCTTAAATCTACTCGAAAATACATAAACAGTAATCCCATCGGGGTCGATTTCTTCACAATATCTAGCATAAGCCTCTGTAGTTTCTTCCATAACCTCCCATCTAGTTTTTGTCCCCCTTTTCTCGTCCTTAATGGTCATACTGCCACTTTTATCAATAATGATGGTGTAATCACGGTCTTTTAATTCTTCTGGGACATACATAATTCTGATTACTCTGAAAATGTTGCTAAAAAACAATTCAAGCTTTGATAGCATTATATTAATTAATGTAGCAGATCAAAAATCCTAGATCGCTTCTATATAACCGACTTATATAGTCAGGGTATTGATAAACATGTAGTGATGGCATAATCTACCCGACAAACATTTATTGTAGTTATGAATAAAATTCCAAATAGCTCTTAACGGAAATCTCCAAATCTCTCCGGCAAATCCCTCCACGGTATCTCGGCTTGCTCCCGATACTTTACAATACCTCTACAATACCTCTTCTGTCAAACTAACTGATCACAGGCCCTTCGCTTCCGGAATAATTGCCCTAGTAGCACTGACAAACAGCGGTTTCTAAGGTTTTCCAATTTTTGATCAATTTCCTGTTCATTCTCCTGTACAAACTGAGTTATTGAGTGGTTGCTTGGAGTCTTTTGAGGTTTTTATCAACTCTTTTTATCAACTCCAAGAATACATATTTAGTTTTAACAAACGGTAGAAATTATTCCGCCGTACTAATAAAGTAATAAAAAATACATATATTTAGGAAATAGGGCTAGGGATTTTCCCACGGATATCTGCCTGACACTAGACAAATCAAACCTACCGAAAGCAGGGTAAAATCTTTATTATGCCTAGGAAAAGTGCCCCGGTAGCTGCACCAAGTAAGGGGGATTATTAGTAGCTGATCCTTAGGGTAAAATCTCAGTGATTTTACTTAAATTGGGTAGTATATAAATATACTTAATATTAAATGGTGGAATTTATACTTTCTTAAGATTTTTACTATAATTAATAAAATTTAAAATTTATAAAAAATTAATTAATCTTTTTTTATATTTATTCAACGTTTGTGATAATTCTTTTAGTGAATGTGTTCCAAATCATCAGATTATGCTATACTAATACAAATAAGACTTTGGAAACCATTTGTCAATTACCCAATCGGGAATATGCCTCTATTAATTAATGATAAAAAGAGGGGCAAGAGGGAACCTCATAAAGGTAGGTTTTTGGA
>NZ_JAAHIE010000084.1:6544-20483 GCF_010671945.1 Moorena sp. SIO4E2 | reverse complement strand
GCTCCAACCAAGAGTAATGTTTTTGCTTCGCATAATAAGTTGCACAATTCCCTAGGCTATTAGCATTCTCGCATTGGAACAACCAAAAGGCTTTTTCCTCCTCTGAAAAACTAGCTTTGACTGGAATTGTCTTGTACAGTTGTCATCACCTCCTTGTTTTTTTAATATACTCTTAGTAAAGACGTTGGTTCTGAATATGTCAACAATAAATGAGCGGAAAACCAGAAAAAGAATGCGGGGAGTACCCGTACATCATGATGAATTGAAGAAGCCCCATACCGTTTGGCTAACTGGGACTACTTGGAAGTGGCTTCAATTATCAGCTAGAGAATCAAATACCAGTGTGGGAGAACTTGTAGAAAAAATTATTAGATCTGAAATAAAGAAAGACTAAAGAGACACGACTGGGTCAACCCAGTCTCTCTGTTTCACCCTCGGTCTAAAGACACAAGGCTCTCACATTTCAAGAAGTTTTGGTAGGAAAAGACCCTCGGCATCTTCTGTGTCTTCCTAACAGACTGTTCTCACTTTTGATGGTCAGGATGATTATATCGATTTGGGAAATCAGCCTGAATTTAAAATTGCCAAAGATATCACCCTAGAAGCTTGGATTTATTGTGAAGCCTAAGTTAGAGAGGCTGGTATTATTTCCAAGGTTTTTGATACAGGTGCTGCTAAGAGTGGATACGCTCTCTTACTCAATGGGAAAATCGGGATATTTTTTGCTGTGAAAACCTCATCTCAAAAAATTCTGTAAAGGATTTTGGAATATCGGCTAAGGTCACTTTTCCCTGTACCATTGTTGTCCAACCATAGACGGATGCAGCTATTTCAGATGAACTTAACTGTCCGGATATCTTCATCTATCGATGAATACTGAGACTTTTTCCCTTTGGCTTTGAACTCTATAATAATCACCGAATTTCGACTTTATTCGATATATATTTATCTTAACAGGCTTGTATAAAAGTGTTAAGCAAAAGTCGAGATTTTATTCACGGCGACTAAAGTCGCTACGAGCTTTCATCCCTGGTTTGAAAACACGGGGCTTTCAGCTTTAGGAGTTCCGTAAGCATTCAGCGGTCAGCTTAATGCTCGCGTTTTCTCTTTAGCCAATATTCAGGGTAATTGGCATACTTTCCGGAGCAGGAATAACCCTACCAATCAAGGAGCTTTGCTTGTGACCAAATGTTTTCAACTTCTTGATACATTCATCAAGGTTTTCAGCTGGAATAGCAGCCAGGAGTCCACCAGAGGTTTGAGGGTCAAATAACAACTGGTATTTGGCTAAATCACTAGCCTGGGTAGCATTATTGATGTAGATGGCTAGTCGTAAATTTTGAGGGTGTAGGGAACTGGTAATTCCTGCTTGCACCGTTTCTATGGCTCCTGGCAAAATCGGTATGGTATCTAAGTCTAATTCAACGCCCACTTGGGAGGCTTTTACCATCTCGAACAGGTGTCCGAACAGCCCAAATCCAGTAATGTCAGTGCAGGCTGTTGCGCCGGATTCAAGAAGGACTTGGGCAGCGGTTTGATTGGAGAGCAACATGGATTCAAGGGCCTGCTCAATCCAGCGACCTTTAGCTTGGTAGCGCATATCAGCTGCAAACAGTGTTCCTGTACCAATAGCTTTGGTTAGAATCAACACTTGCCCCGGTTTCATCCCGCTTTTGCGCAAAAGTTGGTTGGGATGAACTAGCCCGTTGCAGGACAGACCAAAGGCTAATTCCGCGCCTTCAGTGGTATGACCACCAATTAAGGGACTCTGACAGTCTTGGAGGATTTTATTGGCTCCCGACATCAATTGATAGAGAGTTTCCTCGATCTTTTCGTCTGTCCCGTAGGGAATGGTGACGATGGCTAAGGCACTTTGAGGGGTTGCTCCCATGGCAAAAATGTCACTCAAACAGTGATTGCTGGCAACTTGACCGAAGATATAGGGGTCATCGATCAAGCTACGAAAATAATCGACTGTCTGTACCAGCAGTTGACCGGCTGGAACTTGCAAAACAGCTGCGTCATCTGGGTCCCCCAATCCAATCATAATATCGGCTCCTCCCATGATCGGCAGCCGTTTGATCACCTTTTCTAGGATTGTACTACCGACCTTTGAACCACAGCCTGCACAGTGCATTTTGGGTTTGCTAATCGGTGATGGCAACAGGGAACTGGAGAGATTGTCTTCTTGTCTTTGGGACTCTTGATCTCCCCTACTGCTTGGTTGTTCCGCTTCCATTGACGGTAAATCGTCAAACTTATCCATGAATTTGCGGTCAATTTGGTCTTTCCATAGCCACAGCAGCGGTGAGCGCCACTCCAAAAATGACCAAGAAGCGATCGCTTGTTTGTCCCCGGTGCCAATTAAACTTAAATATCGGGCCTGGGGATGATAAGGGAGCAGTTTTTGCCCTAAGACAATCCGTCGCAGGTTTTCAAATAATGGCTTTCCCTGACGAACAGCAAATACCCCAGCTTTGGGCCGCTGGTAGTTTTGCATGGTGGCAATATCTCCAGTAGCAAAGACATGGGGATGGGAAATCGACTGTAAGGTATCGGCAACGAGAACGAACCCTCGCTCATCGGTAGCCAGTCCTGAGGCTTTAATCCAACTGGGAGCCGAAGCTTGAGTCACCCAAAAGACATGGTGGCATGCGATTTTTAAGCCAGAGTCGCAGATAACCCATTTTTGTAAATTTGTACTGGGAGCATCTTGCTCGTTTTCCGTATTTCCAGGGAGCAAGATGCTCTCACTACTAATGTTTGTGTAACTTGGGCATGCTCCCAGTGGATGGTCATCGCCATTAGCAGCTATTTCACTGACCCTTTCCCCTAAATGAAGCCTAATGCCTCGCTGCAAGAAAATTTTTTCTAAGTGACGGCTGACCGACCTATTGTGCTGAGGTAACAGTTGTGTGCCTCGATGGAATAAATGAACTTGTAACTTCTCCGTCGGTTGACCAGCATCGGTTAATATTCCATGCAATTTTGCTTGCATGTTGAGGGCGAGTTCTACTCCACCAGCTCCACCCCCAACAATACCCAAGGTGAAAGGGTCCATGGGATTTTGTTCCACCTGGGCAGCGATTTGCTCCCAGGCTGCTAAAAACAGGGGAACCGGTTTAGCAGGAATCGAATACTTAGCTGCACCAGGTGTTCCAACCGTTGCTGGCGTACTGCCAATATCAATGGATAAATAATCAAAGGCAACAGGGGGATGATTGGCACAAATGACTTTCTTTTCAGTTAACTCCAGACCAATCCCTTGGTCTAAATATAACTGGGCTTTGGAAAACACCGCCAGACGACGCAAGTCGATGTGAGCTTCATCGTAGCTGTAAAAACCGGCAACATGACCTGGTAGCATTCCCGAATAGGGAGTGTGGGCATTGTCGGTAATCAGGGTTATACGGACACCAGGCAGAGGTTTCATGGCAAACTTTTTGAGAGCGATCGCATGGCTGTGACCACCGCCAACTAAGACTAAATCTGTGGTGATCGGTTGAGGAGCTGCCTGCATGAGACCCGTTGAAAAAATTGAAAAAGCTGTCTTCAGTTTATCTAAATTTTGGTTCAATAAAACCCACATGCCAGACTTGACAGTGTCATACGTAATAATCAGGCTTTATCTGTGGCTTATCAAACACCGATAGCGCCAAATTTAATATTTAGCAAAATTAACTATTTATAGGTAAAAAAAATCGCCAAGCTACACAGAATTAGCGTATTACTTTAATACTACAACTTGATCGGCGGAATCTGGGATAAAAAAATTAAATTTTTACCTTAGCCAAAGTATAATCTTCACAGTTTGATGATCAAGAAAAAAAACAATGAACAAAAAAATCTTACTAGGTTTTATTTTAGTCCTATTACTACCGGTTACTGCCTGTGCCCCTAGCTCCGATTCTACATCTTCGTCTGGAAATGGGGCTAAGGTTCAATCTTTTACCACTGGAGCAATCCCCGATCAAGATCCTGAAAAGTTACAGCGACTCTACGGCAAGCTTGCAGCTTACCTAGAAGCAGAGTTAAAGGTTCCGGTAGAATACAAGCCTGTGATTGACTATGCAGCAGCGGTAACAGCTTTTCGGGTGGGGGACTTGGATCTGGTCTGGTTTGGTGGACTGACTGGGGTTCAAGCACGGTTACAGGTAGAAGAGGCTGAAGCGATCGCTCAACGGGATATTGATGCTGAATTTCACACCGTTTTTAT
This sequence comes from Moorena sp. SIO4E2, assembly GCF_010671945.1. Taxonomy (NCBI): domain Bacteria; kingdom Bacillati; phylum Cyanobacteriota; class Cyanophyceae; order Coleofasciculales; family Coleofasciculaceae; genus Moorena; species Moorena sp. SIO4E2. The sequence continues at coordinate 16,267 of NZ_JAAHIE010000084.1, read as the reverse complement.
CGCCAATAAAAGCAGTGGGATCAAACCCATTAAGAACATTAAAGATTTAAAAGTTTTGAAAGGTCATACCTTAACCTTTGGCAGCGAGTCATCTACCTCTGGACGCTTGATGCCCCAGTATTTTCTCCAACAAGCAGGGGTAACCTTAGACGATTTTCAAGGTGAAGTTGGGTTTTCCAAATCCCACGATGCCACAATTCAATTGGTTGAGGCAGGGAGCTACAAGGTAGGAGCCTTGAACGAACAGGTCTGGAAGAGTCGCGTTGCAGCTGGAAATGTGGACTTAAAAAAAGTAGAGTTGATTTGGCGAACTCCAGCTTACTATGATTATCACTGGGTGATTAATCCTAAAGTCAAAGAACGCTACGGGGATGATTTTGTTGAGCGGGTTCAAGCCGCCTTGTTAAAGCTAGATCCTAATGTTCCCGAGCAAAAAGAAATTCTTGACTTATTTGGAGCTACTAAATTTATTTCTACAAAAAATGACAACTATTCCGAAATTGAGGCAATTGGACGGAAAATTGGCAAGATTAAGTAAATAAGCTGATCTGCATTTAAATTGGTTATTCCCCGTTTCTTTATCCGCAGATCCGCTGTTCCCTTTGAGCACTTTAGGTGACGTTGCGTCAGTCAAGGAATGAAGTTGTTGAATCTTAGCGCTGAATAGGAGTAGGCTGGGCATCCTGCTAGCCCGAAAAGATCCGGTGCGTTTACAGTCGTCGAATTAAATTCGCCACCGGTCGCACCGCCAGGAACACGGAAGATGCCCATTCCACAAAACTATTCAAATCATTCCATTATTAAGCAACGCCAAATGCTGAAGAGCTTATCACTAATCACCAATGACTAAAATTCCTATCTTTGAACTCAAACAGGTATCCCAGCAATTTGGCCAGTTTCGGGCATTGACTAACCTTAACCTCAAGATTTATCCTGGGGAACGAGTTGCCCTAGTCGGGGCGAGTGGTGCAGGTAAAAGTACTTTGATCCGCCTGCTCAATGGCATCTTACTCCCCAGTAAAGGAGAAGTCTGGGTCTTAGGTCGTAATCTAGCTAGAATCTCCCCGCGCCAATTGCGTCAGGTACAGCGTCGCCTTGGCACCGTTTACCAACAGTTCAATCTAGTCAATAACCTCCGGGTGATTCATAACGTTAATGCGGGTCATTTAGGACGCTGGTCATTGATGAAAGCCCTTGTTTCTTTATTGTTTCCCCAAGAGGTAGACACTGCTCTCAAGGCTTTAGCTCAGGTAGGAATTCCCGAAAAGCTTTATGCACCCACCGAGGAACTGTCTGGAGGACAGCAACAACGGGTTGCCTTAGCTAGAGTGCTGGTGCAAAATCCTGACGTGATTCTTGCTGATGAACCGATTTCTAACCTGGACAGGCAAATGAGTCGGGAAATTATGGATTTGCTCAAGGAGATAAGTGAAACCGGGGGAAAGACATTAGTAACTAGTCTCCATTCTCTCGAATTCGCCTGCAGTCATTGCGATCGCTTGGTGGGATTGCAACGGGGACAGATTGTCTTTGATGTTCCTCCAGGGGTTTTGTCTCAGACCATGATCGACAAATTATATGCTACAGAAACTGATCTGATCAATGTATAGTTTTCAATTTTCAGGAACCGTTCCGTCTCAACTTATATAGCACTCGGAGTAAAGTTTAAGACACACTATACCAAATTCGGTTATTATAGGTTATTTACCTAAATCCTCAAATCAATTCTAGGCAAAGACTTTGATTGTTTTGAATATAGTATTATTAAACCTGATTTAGTATTAGACATCTCTAAATAATCTTTAATAGAGTCACAGCAATCAGACTAAGCGGGTCAACAATTGATTAAAAATTGAACCTTATTAACGATGGTAGCGGTACCAAAGTATTGATTTTAACTCCCGAAGCCTTGACTACAACCTAGCTAAATCATTACATCTTTACCACTACCATTTTTACCATTTATCTATGGCTAATTATGTCCATTAAACTCTATTTTTATGGGGTGATGGTATTCTATAAATATCTATTTGTGTTCGCTGTTAACCGTTTTATGTTTCCTGTTACTTTATCCACTGTTCCCTTGAAACCAAAATACTATTAAACTAATATACTTCCGTTGCAATAACTTAGATGACTCAACGTTTATCTCGTCCACCATTACTGAATCGCAGCCTGCTGTGGGGAATTTGTTTTGTCATTTTTATCGGGATGGCGGTTGTTAAAGCTGGTATCTTTGAGCAAGATCTTGTTAATCTGGGAGGATTTTACCAACTCTTGCGATTCTTGCGGGCGAGTTGGCACCCCGAAATGAGTCCTGAGTTTCTGCACCTGACCTTGAAGGCTACCCTCACGACCCTAGCTTATGCCGCCTGCGGCACTTTCCTGAGTATCTTGCTCGGCGTGGTGGCAGGAGTGATCACCTCCCAGGTTTGGTGGTTGACAGTCTTGCCTCACTGGACTCTGCGACAACCCATCTGGCTGGGAATTCGGGGACTGCTGGCCTTCCCCAGAGCGATTCATGAGATGATCTGGGGGGTTTTTTTTGTCAGTATCTGGGGTTTAGATCCTCTGGCGGCCATTATGGCCATCGCCATTCCCTATGGGGCAATTGTCGCGAAGGTCTTCTCAGAAATTCTGGATGAAACGCCCCGAGGTGCTTTGATGGCATTACTCAGTAGTGGCGTGTCCCCCTTGATGGCCTTTCTTTACAGTATCATTCCGCAAGCCTTTTCAAATCTCCTGTCTTACACCCTCTATCGCTTTGAGTGTTCCATTCGTTCAGCTACTGTACTTGGGCTGGTTGGGGCTGGTGGATTGGGCTATGAGATTTTGCTGAGTTTACAGTCTCTTCGTTACGAACAACTATGGACATTTTTCTATGCCCTAGTTTTATTAAGCGCTGTAATTGACATCAGTAGTGTCATCTTGCGTCGCCGGATTAATTTAAGAGTAGTTTTAATTTTAGTGGCCTTGTGCTGTTTGGGGTTTTTGTATGTCAGTCCTGATGTGAGCAAGTTTTGGTCTCCCCGAACTCAAAAACTCTTGGGTGAGATTGCCCAAGCATCATTTCCCCTCGATTTTAAGGCTGTGCCCTTGTCGCAGCTGTGGAAGTTATCACTACAAACTCTAGTTATGTCTGTCCTGGCCAGTGCTGGTTCTGGTCTTGGAGGGATTGTTCTGTCTTTTCCGGCAGCCCATAATTTTTTGCTACCAGGGGGATTGCTCAATCCCAGTCCAAAAGCGTCCCGATTAGCTGGCTTACAAGGCTGGTCTATCCTAGTATTCACCAGGATCATACTACTGTTTTGCAGAGCTATTCCTGCCCCAATTTGGGCATTAGTTGTGATGTTTGTCATGTTTCCGGGAGTTTTACCTGGTGCGATCGCCCTAGGATTGCATAATATCGGCATCCTTGGCAGGTTGATGGCAGAAATGAATGAAAATTTGGAAAAGCCTCCTTTAGAAGCCTTAAAAGCACAAGGAACTCCAGGAGCACTCTTGTTTCTCTATGGGATATTCCCGATGAATTTACCTCGTTTTCTGGCTTATATTTTCTATCGCTGGGAGGTGTGTATGCGAGAGACGGTCATTGTAGGATTAGTTGGGGCTGGAGGATTAGGGGTATTGTTGACCGAACAACTGAGCAGCTTTGATTATCCGAGTGTGGGGATGACGCTGGTTTGTTTTGTCTTTTTGACTTTTTTCGTTGATGGGGTGAGTGCTGCCGCTAGAGAATCGATAACTCCTCATAAATCTCTAAAGTAGTAATGCGATTAAGCTTCTGCCTTACTGGCGTTGCACAATAACGGGATGATGTACCTATTTGTCGAAGGAAGTTTGAACTGTAGACTATAAGCCACTTTTAGTTATGTGCAAAAAATGGTAACATCCCACAAATGTGCAACGGCTCCTCACTAACCTAAAGCTTGGGCAAGATCTTCTAGTAGATCATCAGTATGTTCAAGACCAACAGACATCCGTAACAGATTGTCTGGGGTTCGGGTACCAGGAAATTCCATGGAAGCACGATGTTCAACTAAACTCTCGACACCTCCCAAGCTAGTGGCTCGTGTAAATACTTTCACCTTGCCAGTAAAGGCAAAGGCATCTTCCCTGTTTCCTTTAACTTGGAAAGAAATCATACCCCCAAACAAGTTCATCTGAGCAGCAGCAATTCCATGTCCTGGATGGTTTGGTAATCCCGGATAATGAACAGCTTCTACTTTGGAGTGTTCTTCTAAAAACCGTGCCACCTTCAAGGCATTTTCTGAATGAGCTCTCATGCGGTAGGGCAAGGTCTGAATGCTCCGCAGGAGTAACCAACAGTCGAAAGGGGCGGCTACTGAACCGCCAGCCATCTGAATTGTTTTAATTTTGTGAAAAAATTCATCCTTAACCTTAGTAATCACGGCACCTCCTAAGACATCACTGTGTCCACCGAGATACTTGGTTGTGGAGTGGATAACCAAATCTGCCCCCAACTCCAACGGACGTTGGCTAATCGGTGTTGCCCAAGTGTTATCGCAAACACAATAGACATTATGGTGATGGGCAATATGGGCAATCTTGCTGATATCAGTAATCCTTAACATTGGATTGGAAGGCGTTTCTATCCAAATCAGCTTGGTGTTGGGTTGAACTGCTTCCATCACTGTGGTAGGATTAGCCATGTCTACAAAAGTGACCGCCAAATTCCAAGGGCCAAAAACTTCTCGCAAGAGAAACCCAGTTCCTGTGTAACTATCTATAGGTGCCACTACATGGTCTCCAGGGGACAAAGCCTGGAAGATACTCAAGGTAGCCGCTGAACCAGAAGAAAAAGCGGCGGCTGCTGCTCCCCCCTCCAATTTAGACAGGCATTTCTCCAGACTATCCCGATTCGGGTTATTGTCTCGACTGTAGTTATAACCCTGAGGGTAGCTGCCGTCTGGATGACGTTCAAATGTAGTAGATAGATAAATTGGGGACACTACTGCCCCTGTGGCTGAGTCAATATTATGGCCAGCATGCACTGCCAGTGTCTCAATTTTCATGCAACCTTTTGCTCAAATCACTGATAATACCTTTTCATAGGGAAGACGCCACATCATATATATCTATATATATAGAATATAGCGTTCCTCATACTTATGAGGTAAAGTCAATTTTCTTCCGCCCTTATTAAGGGTGGCAAGGGGGGATTCGTACTCCGTACTCCCTACTCCGTACTCCCTACTCCCTAGTCCCTATTCCCTAAAACCCAGGACTTTGTACCTCACCCAATTGAAAACTACTATATATAAATGTTGGCCATATCATTCCGCATTAATCCGGTCTACGTTGTGTGATTGACTACATAAGACTTGCTGATCACTCACAATAGGGGTAAAACTTAATCAAAACCGATATTCACTAAGGTTTGTTGCCAAATTGCCAATACGATCAGAAAAATTTACCAATCGTTTTAATTAGGTTGAGTTACTTATAGGCTTCCCATTGCCCCGGTATGATAGGGGAGTTGTTGGTAATTATAAAAAAATTGTGAAAAAAATTACACTCTTAGGTTCCACTGGCTCAATAGGTACCCAAACTCTCGATATTGTTAATCAATACCCCGAGCAATTCCAGTTAGTGGGATTGGCAGCTGGGCGCAATGTGGAAATGTTAGCCGCTCAAATTCGGCAATTTCGACCGATGATTGCCGCAATTCGTGATCAAGAGAGATTGCCAGAACTCAAAGCAGCAATTGCTGACCTTGACCCCCAACCTATTCTTTTAGGGGGCGAAGCTGGAGTGGTAGAAGTGGCACGCTATGGTGATGCGGAAGCTGTAGTTACTGGCATTGTCGGCTGTGCGGGTTTGTTGCCTACTATTGCTGCTATTGAAGCGGGTAAAGACATTGCTTTAGCGAATAAAGAAACTCTAATTGCAGGTGGTCCAGTAGTACTACCCTTAGTTGAAAAGCATGGTATTAAGCTGCTACCAGCTGACTCAGAACATTCGGCCATTTTTCAGTGTCTTCAGGGAGTGCCAGCAGGGGGATTGCGGCGGATTATCCTAACTGCATCTGGGGGGGCTTTCCGAGATTGGTCCGTAGACAAGTTAGCTTCAGTGAAGGTGGCTGATGCCCTGAAGCATCCCAACTGGTCAATGGGACGTAAAATTACTGTAGACTCTGCCACCCTGATGAATAAGGGATTGGAAGTGATTGAGGCTCACTTCCTGTTTGGCATGGATTATGACCACATCGACATTGTGATCCATCCCCAGAGTATTATTCACTCCCTGATTGAACTGCAAGATACCTCAGTATTAGCTCAGTTAGGTTGGCCAGATATGCGCTTACCTTTACTCTATGCCCTCTCATGGCCGCAACGGATCTATACCGATTGGGAACCACTAGATTTGGTGAAAGCTGGTAATTTGACTTTTAGGGAACCGGATCATCAGAAATATCCCTGTATGGGCATCGCTGATGCGGCTGGTCGGGCTGGGGGGTCGATGCCAGCGGTATTGAATGCAGCTAATGAACAGGCAGTTGCCCTATTCCTAGAGGAGAAAATTGGTTATTTGGATATTCCTCGTTGTATTGAATCTGTATGCGATCGCCACCAAGCTGATAACTGTTCCAATCCTTCCTTAGACGATATATTGGCAGCAGATCAATGGGCAAGACAGGAAACTATAGCTGCTAGTAAGTTGCTCAGGGATTCGATCACTTTGCCACAGCCTGTCGCTTCAACAAGCCCTTGAGTGGGTCTAATCCCTGCTTAAAAATCCAAAAAAGTTTTGGGAACAGTCGCGCATAGCCCCGACGTTAAGGGCTAGTTCAGTCGGGGTAGTTTAGGCTATCAATATGGAGCAATTCACCTCACGTTATACCCATCGGGTTAGCGTGAGGTGAATTGCGGTCAGAAGCTTAGTTCTACTCAAGTGGCATTCCTGGATAGAATTATGTTATAATTTAAATATGCTGACACTAACCTACGAGTACAAACTGATTCCTTCCCAAAAACAAATCGCCGTCATTGAAGATATATTGGCGGTTTGCCGAAAAGTGTGGAATTACGCTTTAAGGGAACGAAAAGATTGGTACAAAAGTCGAAAGTGTGCAGTTAATTATTGTTCATTACAGCATGAATATATAATTCCAGTAGATCAGCCATATCCTAAATACAAAATACAAGCTGCTAATTTAACTAAAGCCAAAAAAGCCAATCCTGAACTCAAAAGAATAAATGCTCAGGTCTTACAACAAGTTTTAAAGACTTTAGATCGAGCATTTAAAAACATGAAAGAACAAGGATATGGTTTTCCTAGATTTAAAAATCCAGATCGGATGCGATCGTTTGTATTTCCTCAATTTAAAACAAATCCAATTAAAAATGAGTGGATTAAGCTACCTCAAATTGGAATAGTTAAAATGAGATTATCACGGCCAATTCCAGATGGATTCAAGATAAAGCAAGTTAGGATAGTTAAACGAGCTAGTGGTTATTTGGCAATGCTGTCTTTACAAAGTGAAGTCAGTGTTCCTGATCTACCAGGATGGGGTCACCCGCTGGGGATTGATATTGGACTAAATAAGTTTTTAGCAACTTCTGATAATGAGTTAATAGAGCGCCCTAGATTTTTAAGCGAGCTGCACGGTAAGCTTAAATTGACGAGCGACCCCGCGCCGTCGCACGGCGCTAGGGAACGCGCGAGTTGCTACAACGCAGATTGAAGCTAAAGAAAAAAGGGTCGGCAAATAGACATAAACTTAATCATAAAATTGCAAGACTTCATCAAAAAATCTCAGATACTCGAAAAGATTTTCAATTCAAGTTAGCACATCATCTGTGGTGAGCATTCAGCTATCAGCTATCAGCTATCAGCTATCAGCTATCAGCTCAAAGCTTTGAGCTTTTAAATAAAACAAGTAAGCATTCGTTTAATCTTTGTTACGTCAGCTGTTCGCTTAGGGTGGGCCTTTAGCCCACAGCTGACGGCTGACGGCTGACGGCTGAATGCTTACCATCTGTGTGACCAAGCTGGGAACGAAGTTACCGTAAGAATAGTGGAGCCTTTATGGTTAGCAGGCTATGCATAGAAGAGTTAAAACTTGTTGATTAAGGCTCCACTATTCTAAGGTTTCGTCTCCGGAATGATATTTGTTGAGAACTTAGACTTGAGAACTTGGGCAAAAGGAATGTTAAGTAAACATACCCGTATTGGCTGGTTTTGGTCAGTTATTTAATATCTTAGCTTGGGTTTGTTGGAAACGAGGGGTATATTTTGGCAAAGTTGACTACAGATTTACCAGTCAAATTTGTCCAAATTGTGGTAAACATACAGGGAAAAAGGATTTGTCTGAACGTATACACAAATGTCCTGAATGCCATTACGAAATTAACAGAGATGTTTCAGCTGCTCAAGTAATTTGTCAACGTGGTATCACTGCGGTCGGGCAGATCTTGAAGTTACCGTAAGGATAGGGTCGCCTTATCACAAAAGACTTGAACCTTTTACGCATAACCTACCAACTATAAAGGCGACCCTATCTATCGGTTTCGTCTCGTGGGAAAAAATGACTGTGTAGGCGGGCTGTCGGGGGTTGACAACAACCTAGATAAGTGCTTTGGAAGCAGTAAACCCAAATTGTGAAGTTTGGGAATCCCCCGTTATAATCTCTGATTTAACGGGGGAGGATGTCAAGTGCTTGCCTTAAACTTGTGAGTGGACAATAACAGAAGTTGGAGAGCTACTTATGGACGCCGCTGCACTCTGGCAACGCTATCAGGATTGGCTTTATTACCACGAAGGGTTAGAGCTTTACCTTGATATCAGCCGTATGGGGTTTGATCATGCCTTTGTGGAGGCGATGCTGCCTAAGTTGGAAAAGGCATTTAAGGATATGGATGCCCTAGTCAACGGTGCGATCGCAAACCCTGATGAAAACCGCATGGTCGGTCACTACTGGCTAAGAGACCCGGACTTAGCCCCAACTCCAGAACTCCAACAAGACATTGTCAACACTCTCGACAAAATTGAAACCTTTACCCAAAATGTCCACACGGGTGCCATCCATCCCCCTAGGGCACCAAAATTTACTGATGTTCTTTCCATTGGTATTGGGGGTTCTGCCCTTGGTCCTGAGTTTGTCGCTGAAGCCCTCGGGCTAGACTCTCCTCCTTTAGCCATTCACTTTATTGACAATACTGACCCAGCTGGCATTGATGCTGTGCTAGCCCAACTCCAAGACCGATTGTCTAGCACTCTGGTATTAGTCATCTCCAAATCTGGGGGAACACCAGAAACTCGTAACGGCATGGTGGAAGTTAAAACAGCCTACGAGTCTCAGAATCTAGACTTTGCTGCCCAGGCTGTTGCCATTACAGGTGTTGGCAGCAAACTAGATCAATTGGCAAAATCCGAAGGTTGGCTGGCCACCTTTCCCATGTACGATTGGGTAGGAGGACGTACCTCTGAAATGTCCGCCGTGGGACTACTTCCAGCTTCACTACAAGGGATTGATATCCGTCAGATGCTGGCTGGTGCTAAAGAGATTGATAGCGCTACCGGTAGCCCCCAGCTCAAAAGCAATCCAGCCGCCTTACTTGCCCTATCCTGGTACTTTGCTGGCAATGGCAAGGGGGAGAAAGATATGGTCATGTTGCCTTACAAAGACAGTCTATTGCTATTCTCCCGCTACTTACAGCAGCTGGTAATGGAATCTCTAGGTAAGGAAAAAGACCTAGA
>NZ_JAAHIE010000084.1:0-5967 GCF_010671945.1 Moorena sp. SIO4E2 | reverse complement strand
AAAGTTTCTGCTGTATAAGCTAATAGACATTTGACCTTTTTTGTTGACAGTTGACTGTTAATCCTTGACAGCCAACTGTCAAATTTAAGGCTAGTTAACAAAAAAGACCTTGGGCTTCCCTTGTCAACCCAAGAAACTTGCTAGAATAAAAAGCATAAAAGGTTAGATTATATCTAAAATGTAACGTTTTTTACAAAAAATTAACGTTTTTTCAAATTTTGGTTAAAATGCTGGGCATAAAGGTAGCTTCATTAAAGAGGTCAGAGGTGCAATGGCTCAGTCTGATGTAGTAACTGTCGGTCAATACCTTACTCAACGCCTGCAAGCCGCTGGTGTCAAGCATATTTTTGGCGTAGTAGGAGATTACGTCCTGGGTCTGATGGATGTCTTGCTAGAGAGTTCTGTAGAGTTAATCTACACCTGTAACGAACTCAATGCCGGATATGCAGCTGATGCCTATGCCCGCCTTAATGGTGTTGGTGGGTTGTGCGTTACCTATAATGTCGGTGGACTCAGTCTAGTGAATGCTGTGGCTGGTGCCTACGCTGAGCTAGTCCCCTTGATCGTGATTAGTGGAGCGCCTAACAGTTCCCAGCGGCAGCAAAAGTTACTCCTACATCACACTGCCGGTAATTACAATCTACAGCTGGAAATTTTTGAAAAAATTACAGTGGCAGCCGTGAGGCTTACCAGCCCTAGTCAAGCGGCAAGGCAAATCGACCAGACCATTGCTGCTTGTTTGCGCCACCGGAGACCTGTATACATTGAAATTCCCTCAGACTTAGTCAATCAACCTTGTCCTGTTACTGGGGAGCGTGACCTGCCAGAAGCCCCAATTATAGATATCAACGCTTTATCAGAGGCAGTTGAAGAGGCGGTAAGTTTGCTAGAGCAATCCCAGCATCCCGTTATTATAGCTGGGGTTGAACTCCACCGCTACGGTATAGCAGACCAACTTACCAACCTGCTGGAGCAGACGGGATATCCCTTCGCTACCACTCTGTTAGGCAAGTCAATTCTCTCGGAAGGCCACCGACAATTCATTGGTAGTTATGCAGGAGCGTTCAGTCAGGAGTATGTACGCCAACGAGTTGAAACAGCCGACTGTATTTTATGCCTGGGTGCCTTCATGTCAGACATTAATCTGGGTGGTTTCACTGCCCAACTGCCGGAAGACCGATTAATTAACGCTAATTCTGACAAAGTTAAAATCAAACACCACTTCTATTCTCCAGTGTATCTACCGGATCTCATGGCTGGTCTAACTGCCAAACTTCAGAAGAAAAAATCTGATGTCTTGGATATCAAGCCAGCTATAGAGTCTTTGTCTAAACGCTTTGAGTCACAACCTGAGCAAAAGCTAACCAACGCCAGATTCTATGAGCGGATGACTCACTTTATTGATGATGAGTCAATCGTGATTGCTGAAACTGGTGATGCTTTAATTGCTACCGTTGATTTGGTACTCCAAGGAGACAGCGACTACATTGGACAGGCCCTTTACACATCTATAGGCTTCTCAGTTCCTGCCTGTCTAGGAGTCGGTTTGGCTGTTCCTAACCGTAGACCGGTTGTGTTTGTCGGTGATGGTGCCTTCCAGATGACCTGTCAGGAACTTTCTACGATTATTAGGCATCAACTTAACCCGATTATCTTCTTAATTAATAATGACGGGTACACTATTGAGCGAGCTATACATGAAGGCTCGTACAACAATATTCAACCTTGGAAATATCATCAGTTACCCCAGGTTTTTGGAAATAGCTGGAGTTGCCAAGTGCGTACTGAAGGTGAGCTAGAACAAGCCTTAGAACAAGCAAAAGTTAACCACAATAGTATCTCCTTTATCGAAGTTCATTTAGATCGCCTCGATTGCTCTGATGGTGTCAAGCGCTTGGGGAAAGCGTTAAGTGCTATGCAAGGATTATCAGAGTAGTAGCTGCTCTAGGCAAGAGGGGGGCTCACTGACTAATTAATCACAAGGGTGCAACTTTGCTGAAGCCTAAGGTATGTTGTTGTCTAGGTATCTATATTAATTTTACCAGGCAACTCCTATCTCCAGAAAGTTCTGACGGAGCTGGCGTCGCCTTTCGGCGACGCTACGCGAACGAAGTATTTTTGGTCACCAATTGAGCACCAGATGACCTAGCTTAGGAGTAGGTTTATTCTAAATGTCAGTACTATAGTTATCCCATGCCATTGATTATTCTGGTTGCAGATGACGACCTGGGCACTCGTCTGTCTGTAAGCGATTATCTGGAAATGTCAGGTTATTCAGTTATTACTGCTGAAAATGGTCAGCAAGCGCTGTCTATGATTGAGACTTATCACCCTCACCTTCTGGTTACAGATATTAATATGCCCCGAATAGATGGCTATGAACTGGTGAGAAAAGTGCGTCAGAAGCCCCCATTGCGGTTGTTACCTGTTGTATTTTTAACCGAACTCAATAGCACCAATCAACGCATCAAGGGTTATCAGTCTGGGTGTGATGTCTACCTAGCTAAGCCCTTTGAGATGCAAGAATTAGGTGCAGTCATTCAAAGTTTGCTAGTGCGATCGCAAGTGATTCATACGGAGTTACGATTCCCACCACAGACTACAAAAGAGCCGGTTGATAAACCGGCATCTAGATCAATCAACTCAGTAGATATTAATCATCAATCAGAGAATAATACCCAAGCTTATGCTCTACAGCTGACCGAGCGGGAACAGCAAGTATTGAATTTACTGGCTACAGGTTTATCCAATGTCGAAATCGGTAACCAATTATACCGGAGTCCAAGGACAATCGAGAAGCACGTTAGTAGTCTGTTCAGAAAAACTGATACGAGTAACCGAGCTGAACTCTTACGATTTGCCTTAGAACACCATTTAATCAAATGAATTAATCTAGTTAACCACCAATGGCAAAAAAGCTAAGTTCACCATTGGCAATTAGTACTTGGCAGTTTTTAGTTTTGCCTAGTCTTGGTGTAATTGTCAACAACGTGTTCCAGCAGACCTTCGCAAGCGTCTAGCAGTAAATCAATCACCTTATTAAAACCCTCTGGTCCACCGTAGTATGGATCGGGGACTGATCGCTCGGTGTGATGACTGGCAAAATCACACATTAGCCTTACTTTATCTTTATACTTCCCAGCTGGATCAAGAGAGATAATATCTTCGTAGTTTTGCTGATCCATAGCCAAAATCAGGTCAAATTCTTCCAAGTCAGACCGATTAAACTGCCGTGCTTTCCCCTGGAGTATAATCCCCCGACGTTTGGCAGCTGCTGTCATACGCCGATCCGGGGGAGAACCAATATGATAACTGGAAGTACCAGCGGAATCGCAGACAATTTGGTCAGAAAGATTTGCTTGTGCTATCAAGTGATTCATGATGTTCTCAGCTGAGGGAGAACGGCAGATATTACCAAGGCAGACAAAGAGTAAGGAGGGCATGAGTATATTAATTGGTCAACTACGAGCTGCGCCGTGTTAAGTTTAGCAACGAAATTGCTCTATGGGATAGTTGAACTGAGATCTTGCACCATTGTCATTAATCGTAGGGTGGGCAGTGCCTACCAACGTGGTTTGCAAGCTTGATTATCTGTCTGATGCACTGCCCACCCTACATGAACCAAGCGATGTCGCTTCATGGTTCAATGTCTAGGAACACAGTGATTTAAACACACCAACTTATAAAGGGATACCTCCTAATTTAACGGTTATGCAAGGAAGAGATTTAATATTTAAGTCGCGCCGTAGCCTTTACCGCAAGCGCCGCCGACGGTTTAACCTACTGACGATGCTCGCAGGGATAGTTCTAAGTTTGATGATTGTGGAATTGTTGGCTCGTTTCTTACTGGCTGCGGTCGGCAAAATTAATGAGATAGCTCCCTACAAGGGGGCACCCAGAGATTTCACTGTTTACCGTCCCAAGTTCGTTGACCAGACACAGCAGCTTTATGATGGATTACCAGACCTTGGTGATCTAGCTGTCCAACGGGATCTAGGTGTAGGTTACAGTTTATTGGGGAAGCAACAGAGCGATTTTTGGCGCATTAATGAGCAGGGCTTCCGGGACGACGACCCCGTTCCCTTGGTCAAACCCAAAAATGAAATTCGGATTTTTTTGTTAGGTGGCTCGACAGCTTTTGGTCAAGGGAATGCCAATAATCAAGTTACCATAGCCAGCTACTTAGAAGCTCGTCTCAATCAACGGATAACACAGCAAAGGCGTTCCCCACAGAAATACAGACCGATGACCTTACCCCCTTCTGAACCAGAATTAAAGCAAGCACTTGCTCTGCCGCCAAAGATTCGAGATGGTAAGTATCGTGTAATCAACGCCGCCGTACCAGGGTATACCTCTGGCAATGCACTAGCTCAGTTAGCTCTCAAGATTTTACCTTACAGTCCAGACGCAGTAATAGTGTTGGGTGGATACACAGACTTGATGACCCCCAGTGACCAAAATTTAACAGATATTCCTAACACAGAAGCCTTCTTGGAAAACGCGACTGGGCATTTTTGGACCTATCTCACCCAGCAGTTGAAGCATTTAGTTACAAAAACTTATCTCGCTAAAGCAATCACATACTGGGTCTTGCAGCCTCAGCCATCAGTGAGTCAGCGGTCTCTAGTGATGAGGGGGGACGTTATGCCACTGAAGAAGTATCTTCCTCAGAAATCCGATGAACTCGAACGTCGATTGACGCGCTATCGAAATAACCTCAGACATATGCTGCGTTTAACCGCAGGACAGGGAATTCCTTTACTAGTTGCTGTCCAACCAGAAATCACTGGTCGTGGCAACAACAAGATCAAACCAGCAGAGAAGGAAATTTTGCAGCAGTTAGGAAAAGTTTACCAAAAACAAGTGCAAGCCAATTATCCCAAATTGGTGGTAGCGGGTCAGCAACTGGAGAAAGGCTTTCCCAAAAATATCAAGGTTCTCAACTTGTACACAATTTATCAAAACTTTCCCGAACTCGCCTTTCATGATGCCATTCACTTGACAGAAGCAGCCAATATACACGTGGCTAAGAGCTTATATTATGGACTTACTTCACTGCCAAAGCTACAGGTAGCTTCGTTTTACTCAAATCTTGATCAATAGTCAGGTATTAATGGGATATTCGGCATGAGGTTTGGAACCATTTAAAATGATTAATTTCCTCATGCCTATAGTTTTTTCCTACGGAATCCCGAGTGGGGATTGACCGATGAAGTTATAAACCTGGTAAATTTAACCCACTGGTAAGTTCTTCCATGCGCTCCCGCATAGTGGCTGTGGAGGTCTCATAGGCATTTTTCATGGCTGCTAACACCAGTTCAGATAAAGCCTCAGCTCCTTGATTGATAGCATCCTCAGAAATCTCTACACGTAGGGGTTCCTGATTGCCACTGAGAAACACCTTCACCTTACCGTCTTCCCCTGATGTTCCCTCAATTTCCATTTGCTCCAACTGATCCTGGAGCTCTTTGGCACCCTTTTGAACTTCTTGAGCTTTTTTGAACGCTTCGGCTAGTTCTTTCATCTTGCCGAGACCGAGACCAAATCCTTTTCCTTTGTCTTGTGTCATAAAAAATCCCAGTTAATTGAACTCTCCCCGCTTTGAAAAGACGGGGATTCTGAGCGGATGTCGTTGCGCGGGTTAAAACCGCGCTTGGCGCGCTTTCCAATGGCGAATCAGATTCGCCATTGGAAAGCGCCTCTCCACGACGCTCACGGTCTGATATAGAAGTGAATCTAGTATACCGTTGCGGCAGATTCAAAACTGCCCTACCTCCCTGGCCGTAGGCCAGGCTACGCGAACGGATTAACAGAGAAGTTAACCTGTGGATTTACTTTTAATTTAAATAACTTTCGGAGTGGTTGTACCAAACAAATCAGGGCAATAAATCACTACTTTTTGCTGCATTACTTGCCTGTTCCATAGTCGTAGGATCAACCCCGTCTCTTACTGGCTGGAATCTCACC
>NZ_JAAHIE010000839.1:0-2534 GCF_010671945.1 Moorena sp. SIO4E2 | reverse complement strand
GTTAAACTAAGCCAGAGAGTCGCCTCACTGACTCGTCTTCAAAACCGTACGTGAGAGTTTCCCCTCATACGGCTCCTCATTATAGGAACCATTTTCATTGGTACCTCTAGAACGGATTGGCATCTAACTCAGATGAGTCGATTTTCTCTCCGTGCTTTATATCGTGGCAATGTAGGTGAAGTAACTCTAGATTTTTGTCTGAGTTATTTCCACCGAGCGAGCGTGGTATTATGTGGTGTTTTTCCATCGAATCTCCATCCCTGTTCGCGAAGCGTCGGCTACGCCGAAGGTGAGACCACAATGAGTACATACCCCTTTTTGCCTTTTCAAAAGCCTTCCCTTTTGACTGGTCATTTCAGGGTGTTTCTGCATTCTGGTACTCCAATAAATTAGGTCGCCATCGAATGGACTCCGAGTCTCTTTGACCTTCACGTGTCTGACTATTTTGGTCTTGGCGTGTTTGGGGAGGTAATTCTCCTCGTTGGTCATGAATACCCAGTTATCTATTTTTGGGGCTTCCCATGGTTTCTTTGGTTTTTCAACCTTAGTTCCCCAATATTTTTTGTTCACCCAGGTTTTTGATTTATTAGGATGTCTCCTATAACCCCATCTTTGAAGTTTGTTCCAGAGCAGGTGGTCTATCTTCGAGTAGGTTTCCTTGCTACAGACTGAGCTGTGATATTTGCACCATCCTCTTGTGATAGGTTTGAGGTGCCTTATTAAGGCATCTTGAGGAGCGGCTTTGTGATTGTCAATTGCTGACGAGAGTTGCTCTAGGTGCTCTTTTACGCTCTTCCTTGATGGTTTGATGATGGTTTTAAACCCTTGTTTGGAGTGATTTCTTCCGGCTGTGTATTGCCGGATGTTGAAGCCAAGGAAGTCAAATCCTATGGTCGTATGAGTCACTCTGGTTTTGTTTGGTTTTAGTTCCAGGCCAATATCACTGAGCCAATCATTGATGATTTCTTGACATTCTTCTATCACTGAACGGTCTTTGTGCATGATGACAAAGTCATCAGCGTATCGAATTAAGTTCAATGCTCCTCTATTTCTGGTCTTATTTCCTTTCATAGAATTTGCATATTGTTTAATTCTCTGTTCCATTCCGTGGAGGGCTATATTCGCTAAAAGCGGAGATATGATTCCGCCTTGAGGGGTACCCTCGTTTGATTGGGAGAATGTTCCCTTATCCATCACCCCGGATTTTAACCAGTTCTTGATTAATCGTCTCAGGGATGGGTAAGTATTTAATTTTCTTAGAAGTGCATCATGATTGATTTTTTCAAAGCATTTGGCGATGTCAGCATCTAAAACCCATTTGGGCTTTTGTTTGATGCTGTTGAATATTGCTTCGATGGCATCGTGACATGACCGTCCCGGTCTAAACCCGTATGAATTAGGTTCAAATTTGGCTTCCCGGAGACGAAACCTTAGATAGTGGAGCCTTACTAACAAGCCTTAAAACCTTCTCTGCATAACCTTAAAACTATAAAGGCTCCACTATCTTGCGGTAACTTCTGACCATTCAGGTTCTAATGCCTGTTTGGCAAGTGCCTGTAGTGCTCGGTCATGTATGGTTGGTATCCCTAGAGGCCGTCTCTCATCTCTTCCAGGTTTAGGTATCCAGACCCGGCGGGTTGGTTGGGGCTTCTTGTACAGTTTTAGGCTGGCTACTAAGTCGAGTCGTTGCTTACTGGTTAAAGCTTTCTTCCCGTCTATTCCGGCAGTCTTCTTGCCTTTGTTTTGTTGGGTCACCTTCCTGACTGCGAGCATTTTGGCTGACCAGGATTTCATCAGGGTTTTTTGGAGTTTTCTAACCACGCGAACATCGCCACGTTGAGAGGCTCGATATATCCGGTTTTGTAACTTGAATACGGTTCTTTCTAGCCTGCGCCAATCAACCCTATTCCATTCCGACTGTGGGGCGAACCCCCGAGTTTTGGACTTATGCATTACTACTCCTAGCTATATTTTTTCCTACAACGTGAGTCTGTGTGCGTATCCTGGGTATTACCCCAGGCTTTGGCTTCTGACTCAATCCCTCTTTCATATGACTTGCGGCTAACTACCTACTCAACAACCGACCGTGTTGAGAGTACATATAAAAGTTACTTCGTTCCTGATAACCATTCTTTTGAACTTTTAGGGTGATACTTTTCACCGGGAACTTTAGGGAAATCTTTATAAGAATGTGAAACCTTATAAACCTGTATGCTCCTTTGACATTTTGTCCGTAGTGGTTCAGCCTTATTTCACTACGTCTTGCTGACGATGATTCTGACGTATCTTCCTCTCGTACCCATGAATTCTATTGCCTGTTACTAACACCACTTTAGACTAGCAGTGCTTCACTACTCGACCCCGCTTTACCCCAGGGTTGTTAAGTTCTGAAGTAGGGGTAGGGCTGTCACTCGGATTTCACGAGGGTCAGAAGTTACCGAAAGAATAGTGCAGCCTTTATGGTCAGCAGGTTAGGCATCATAGGAGTAAGGTTTTGTACTAAGGCTGCACTATTCTAAGGTTTTGTCTCCGGG
>NZ_JAAHIE010000838.1:0-2540 GCF_010671945.1 Moorena sp. SIO4E2 | reverse complement strand
TGTTAAAAGCTATATTCAAGAAATTATTCAAAAAATAAAACAGTTTATTGAAACTACTTCTCGTAAGTCCCAAGAATTAGTTAAACCCTTTAAAAAAGGATGTAATCAAGCCTCGACAACTATTGTTGGTAAAGTTGATGAATTTTCTGGAGAAATAAAAAAGCAAACTAAAAAAATAGAAGATTCAATTAACGACGTTAACAATAAAATTAAAAACCAGCTCAACCAAGAGCAGTTAGAAAATAAAATCAAGGATCTGTTTGAAAAAGTTACTGCCATTTTGAATAGTCCTCAAATTACTAATGCCCTAAAAGACGCTGAAGAGGGTATGGGGACAATTACTGAAAATCTCAAAAAAGTGTCCCTTAAACCAGCGTTTCAAGTGGTGGTAACCAAAAGCAATGGCTTGGAGAAGGAGTTAAAAGCGGTTGATGTCTCTACCCTTAGTACCCCGGTTAAAACCGCACTAAAAGTCGGAACAGAAGTAATTAAAGCGGTGGATGTTCCGGGTGTCGTTAACCCTGAGTTGAAAGCTGCCTTTGATGAGATTTTAGCTCCCTTAGACAATATTGTGGCTTTAATGGAAGGGGAATTTCATAAAATTGACGACAAAATTGAATCTTTACAACCTGGTACTCTGGTAGTGAAGTTTCTCGACCCCTATCTTACTCCTCTTGTGGATAAATTAAATGAGTACAAGCCTTCTATACTTCTTCAACCAGTCAAAGACTTTTATAATAATCTCCTGGAAAAACTAGAAGTGATTAATCCCAAGCAATTGTTGGATTTGTTAGAAGAATTATACCAAAAATTACTAGGGGTGATTGAGTCCTTATCTCCCACAATGATCACAGATTTCCTGAATCAGCAGCTGGCAACTGTCAAAACCCACCTAGATAATTTACCTGTCGAGAAGCTTGTGGGCAAAGTGACGGATGGTTTGAGTCAAGTAGATAAGCTGATGGCGGATATCGGGTTGTCGGATGTCCTCAAGTCAGATTTTTGGAAAACTTTGCAGGACATATTGAAATTAAAGTTTACCGATAAAATTAAAGAGGTTAATAATATCCGAAATAAGATCGTAGACCAAGTGAATGCAGTTGATGAGCAGGGTTTGACACAGCAATTGCAGCAACTCCAAACAGCGATCGCAACTTACACCGAGACTCCCAATCTAGCAACCGATGGCGTTGCCGGACAAGTGAAAGCTTATCACCAGGCGGTAGAAACTCTAGCAGCACCAGCAGCCAGCTTGCCAACTCCACCAGCAAAAATTGCTGTAGATTATGAAGATTTGCGAAAACGCTTGGAAAACCTTTATCAAAACTTTACTGCAACTTCCCCTCAAGAGGTTCTCGAACAAGTCAATACTATCGTTACAGACACCACTAGACTCCAGGGGAATGAGAGCCAACGCGATCGCTTGCAACAAAGTGCCAACCGCACTTCTCCTCAGCAGGTAATTGCTCACTTCAAGAAAGTTATTCCCGATGAACTCAACCGACAGATTGTCAATCCTCTGCGGGAAATTCTCCTGGCTTTGGACGAATTACTAAAGCAGCCTCGTACTGTTCTTGGTGACATTAACAATGTGATCAACAGTATCGAAAAGGCTCCGGAACAATTAGTGGAGATTCTCAGCAAGGTTGCTAAGACGCTAGGTGACCAAATTCGTCAGGCAATTAATGGTCTTAAAGAGGCAATTGACAGTCTGAGTAAGGAGGTGGTAAAAGCAATTGAAGGGACATATCAAACAATTTCGGAAACCTTAAATTATCTGAGGCCGAAGCTACTGCTGAATTCCTTTGATGAGAGTGACTTTAAAGATATTAATAGTTTAATCAAAAAAATTGCTACCCCCGAGGATAAAGTTTTCAAGGATAAAGTTTCTGAGTACATCAATAGTAAGCTTTCTGATCAAACTAAATCGTTGCTAACGGCGAATAAACCAGGAACTAAGCAAGCGGTGATTAAAGAGTTGAATAACCTGCTGATCCAGAAAGACTTCTACAATGAGCAACAGTTTGAGCAAGTAACCTTGACTACCGAGGTTAAAGTTTTAAGTTTAGGTGACTATAAAAGTGATCTGGGTGATCTGGTTCACTTTAACCGTTTGTTAATCGAAGCGAATTATCCCCAAGAGCTTGTGATGAATATGGAATCAATTTTCCCTTATTTAAAAGACAAGCTCAAAGAGATTTATCCTCAAACTATTGTTGATGAACTAGACCAGTTACATGGAAAGATCATTAAATTATTAGAAGACATTCCTAAGGCAGTGGGTGATGCTCTAGATAGCCAGTATCAGAAAAAAATAGTGGAAAAGACCAAAGACTTGCGAGAAGCGATTAATAAACTTTTTGCAGAACTGCGGCAACGGCTAGAAGCTCTCAAAAGTGAGCTGGATATTGGCTTGGAAGATGTGGCTGATTCTTTTGATCGCTTGTTGAATGCTTTGCCGGTTTAGTTAGGTAATGGGTAGTAGGTAATGGGTAATAGGTAATGGGTAATAGGTAATAGGTAGTAGGTAGTAGGTAATG
>NZ_JAAHIE010000837.1:0-2543 GCF_010671945.1 Moorena sp. SIO4E2 | reverse complement strand
TCAGCTATCAGCTATCAGCTATCAGCTATCAGCTTATGCCCGTAGCGCAATCGGTGCTTTTGAATAAAATAAGCTGACCACTGACCACTGACCACTGACCACTGACCGCCCATCCCTGGCCAAATCAACTCACTTTAAAATCAGAAATCGTCTCAATCCACACCCTAGCCCCACATTTTAATGGGTCATCTGGACGATACATCACCCGACAGGGGCCATTGACTTCTACCGTATGACCGTAAGTATTTTTAGAACCCCGTTTGACCGTGATCACAGGGTTGCGCTCCCCGCTCTTGAGATTTTGGCGAATTACCTTCTGATTAACGTGAATCACAGCCTTAGTGTACTGCGTGCGCTTTGACCAATTCCGCTTCGGTCCGCGAGTACCAGGGGTGACCACCGGCATACCGTCAAACAGAGGAATCACCCAAGTTCTACCCACCTTATAAGCCCCCTTAACTCTGCCCTTGCTCAGCAGGAAACGGACGCGAGTGGCAGAAACACCTAGTAATTCAGCAGCTTGGGCGGTAGAAATCATCATGGCGGTTTAACCATTGCTTTAACGTTACTGTTAACTTAACACAAATTCTCATAAAATGCAAGGGGTTAGAAAAACTATGGCATTGACACTATCTCTAGTTAGAGGGTGGTAAGGGTTTTAAGAGAGGAAAGAGTTAAGGGGGTCAGAAAAACTGTTGCATTAACGCTATCTCTAGCTAGAGGGTGGTAAGTGTTGTAAAAGTTGTAAGCGAGTTAAGAGTGGAAAGAGGGATAAAAAAAACTATTGCAGCGATGCAGCGCGGTCTTGGGGGTTTCCCCCATGAGCGACTGCATCAAGACACTGACACACTACATTGGTCAGCAGCACACAAAAAAGCGATCGCTATTTTGAGAAGCAGTATGCGATCGCTATTTTGAGAACCAGTATGCGATCGCTATTTTGAGAACCGGTATGCGATCGCTATTTTGAGAACCGGTATGCGATCGCTATTTTGAGGACCAGTATGCGATCGCGTTTACACAACCGTTATGCGATTGGCCATAGGCCACGCTACGCGATGAAGCGTTCGCAAAGCGTGGCCTATGGCCTCAGCTTCCGCTAAAAGCGATCGCATTTACAGAACTGCTACCCGAACGCACCAAATACAACTACTCCCGATTCCCGATTCCCGATTCCCCACACCCTAATTCCACTCTCCCTGAAGCACAAAAGCAGCCCAATAATAAGGAGACTTCCACTCAGTTTCCTCTTGCATCTGTAACTGTGCCTTTCTCAATGCCTCAGCTGGTGATAACTTCTTCTTCAACATCAACCGATAGAATCGAGTCATAATTTCTGCTGTGGCTTGGTCATCAACTTTCCATAAACTGACCAATACCCGAGGGGAACCCGCATACATAAATCCTCGGGTTAGTCCTACTAGCCCTTCTCCTTTGATGTCCTTAGCCACTCCCGTTTGGCAAGCACTTAATACTACTATGTCAGCATTTAGTTTGAGGTTAAAGATATCATGGAGTCTGAGGAAACCATTGGTGAAATTTCCCGTTTCATCCACCAAGGATAGTACAATTCCTGATAATTCTGGGGACTTAGTATTGAGGATGCCATGGGTAGCCAGATGGACGATGCGATATTGGCTCAGTTCAGGGTTAGTCGCAGCAGTAAAATTAGCATCGAAGTCGAAAGCCGAGGTTTTTTCAGTGTCTTCTGGGATAAGGTTAAGGATAGCTTCCGCTTCTTGGCGAGTGCCAGGTAGGGAGTCAAATTTGCCATCTCTGAGGTTTTTGACTGAACGCTGAAGAGCAAGGGATCGTAAATCTGAGGGTTGTGTTTGAGAAACGGTAGTTTTGCCATTGTTGATCCGTTTATCATCGATACTGAACACAGGATCCGCTAAGACCGCTAAAGCTTTTGGGGCAGCTTTTCTGGCTTGATTTTCATGGCGGATGGTGGCTAAACTGGAACTAGAGGGTAAATTGATAATCTCGTAGTTCGTGATTAGGGGTTGTTGATTTTCTGAGACCGAAAGGGCAGCAAAGGGAATGTATTGTAAGAAGCCATCAGCTACAATTACAATCCGCTTTTTAGTTAATTTATCCTTAGCAGGGTGAAGAATTGCCTTACTTAATGGAGTTACAGCTTGAGTAAACGCCTTGGCATTGCTTTTGGTAGTAAACTTAATTAGATTCTTGACCCAATTGTTGATGTCTTTCTGGGAGGCAAGTTCATAACTGGTCATTTCCTCTTTGGTAACCACCCAGAGATAACTTTGTTTTCTACCTAGAGAATACTGTAATAAAACCGTATTCTGATCTAAAATATCCTCTTGAATTTTTCCCAAGGTCAGGGGTTGAGGATAATTTAAAGCTGCATAGTTAGGACTTTTAGCCCGAATTTTAGTTTGTAAGTCGTGATACTCTTTTAATATACTTTTACGTTTTTCCTTGATCGCTTTTTTTTGTTCATCGGTACTATTAGGATTGTTATCAATCTCTAAGCGTTGTGTTTCGGTAGTATCAAGTTGACCTTGTAAGCTTTTTTA
>NZ_JAAHIE010000836.1:0-2556 GCF_010671945.1 Moorena sp. SIO4E2 | reverse complement strand
ACAGTCAAGTGTCAACAAACTAAACAAACTATTAATTAACTTATTTGGGAACAACATGAATTTCTACAGTAGCTGTAACTTCTGGATGAAGCTTAATTTCTGCATTATAGAAACCAAGTTGACTAATCTCAGGTAGGGTAATACCTCGGCGGTCTATTTCTTTGCCCGTAGACTCTTGGATTGCATCTGCCAAGTCTTGGCTAGTAACAGTACCGAAGATAGCATTATCTTCACCCAACTGCTTCGAGATAGTAAAGCGGTTAATAGTTTGTAGAGCAGTCTTCATCGACTCAGCTTGTTGCTTGATTTCGAGGATACGCTGCCGTTCTTGCTCTCTGCGCCGCTCAACTTGCTTGAGAACACCAGAGGTGGCCCTAACTGCAATTCCTTGGGGAATGAGATAATTGCGAGCATAGCCCGGAGCTACCTCTACCAGATCACCGTCTTTTCCAAGTTTGTGAACGTCTTTGCTTAAAACGACTTGTACACGTTGTGCCATAGTGTTTAGTTTCGGTTATAGTTTAGCGTGAATGATAATGCTTCGACAAACATTCCATATTACGACAATTTGTAAGCGATCGCAACTTAGTGCTGATTGCGGATTGCTGATTGCTGAGGGCTGAGGGCTGAATACTGAGGGCTCCGTGTCAATTAAAACACTTATTAAACCATTTCGGGGATGACATATCCGCCAATAGGCAAACCTAAATCATCAGTAGGAACCGAAAATCCAGTTTCCCGGAGCCTCTGGATCCTGACTGTAATAGAATTCGGTAACTAGATCTAATATCTCTTGTTTGTCAATGTAACCATCATTGTTCTGATCGAAGCGTCCAAAAATTTCTTCAATTTGACTGTCGTCAATACCGTAAGCCTTAAAAAACTGTCGGTATTCTTCCAGAGTAACTTTATCGTCTTTATCAGAATCCAATAGGTAAATAATCCCTGCCGCTTTAGCATTGACTACTGCTTCGTTACCGTCGGTGTCACTCAGTACATTTTCATGATAAGTCAACCACTCATCCAAGGTCACTTGCTGGTCTTGATTTTCGTCGGTAAATTTTTGCACGCCATTCCAAATCCTCATGTAAATAGCAAGAAGATTGTCATAGTCTGGCGAGCCCGGTGTCCAACCCCTGATGGCAGCAAGGTTATCAGTAATCCGTTCAAAATCGGCTTGGGTTAAAAAACCGTTTGTTTGCTGATCGTACACGTTAAACAACTGGGTCAATTTTCTTTGCTGCAATTCGCTAAGCATGGTTTTTTTCTATTGCTCAATTGGATTAACTAAATTTATTAACTCAACCTTGATTATAGTCCAACTAATAAAGGAGCATATCCTCAAGGAAATATGTCCCTTGATCAAGGCTTTATCAATAATCTTAGAATCGGTCTTTCATCTCCCGTAACCGTGCAAATGTCTTAACGGGTTCTTTTGCTTGAACAGCCGACTGTAGGGCAGGCTCTTCCCAACGTAAAAATGGATTGGTGTGCTTTTCAACCCCTAACTGGGAGGGTACCGTTGCCTCTTTACGATGACGCGCCTCTTGGACTTGGGCAAATCTCCCTTGTAAGTCCGGGTTTTCACCATCGACACTCAGGGCAAATTGGAGATTTTTTAAGGTGTACTCATGAGCACACCATACTCGTGTATTATCTGGTAAATCCCTTAGCTTGCCTAGGGATTCTACCATTTGGCTTGCTGTTCCTTCAAATAGTCTGCCACAACCCCCCGCAAATAGGGTGTCGCCACAGAAGAGTTCACCGGTTTCACCAGAGACTACTGGGGGAAAGTAGTAGGCAATATGTCCTCTGGTGTGTCCAGGAACGAACAAGACTTCACCAAGGCGATCACCAAACTCGACGCGATCGCATTCTTCTAAAAACACCTGTTGACCAGGAATCCGACCCCGGTCTTCAGCTCCCCCATATACACAGACATCTGGAAACTGCTGGATCAACTGTCGATTTCCCCCCACATGATCCATGTGATGGTGAGTGTTGAAAATAGCCACTAAGTCCGCATCCATTTCTTTCAGACACTGTATCACCGGTTTAGCCTCGGCTGGATCAACAACAGCAGCAATATTCTGCTTGGGGTCGTGTAATAAGAAGATATAGTTGTCAGAAAGGGCTGGAAGTCGATGAATCTGCATAATAATAGTTTAACACCATCTGTTTAATTTACATGTGTTTAATTTACATGTGTTTAACTTACACTTTATAGTTTTTTTTTTTGAGCAACAACAGATGCTAGGTATATTATACCTTACCTACTAAATTTTTAGTATTATGGATTGCTTGAGCAATTTACAAACTATTTTTAACCCTTATTCAACCTACTATTCAATAGTGAAATGTTGGTAAAAATCCAACAACTTTCGTTTACATGCTCCGAATTTTAATGCTCCGAAGTTACCCTTGACCACAATTCCTAGGTAATCAGTAATCGGTAATCAGTAATAGTTTCAGTAATAGTTAGCGAATCACCAATCACCCATTATCCATTACCAAATCACGCTAAGGTAGCATTTCTGACACTATTTCATCTTAGAA
>NZ_JAAHIE010000835.1:0-2558 GCF_010671945.1 Moorena sp. SIO4E2 | reverse complement strand
CATTTTTGGGATGTGAGTGGTTTCTTTCCTGAGAATGCTGGCTCCCCCAACCAGATGTCAATGCCCAAAGCGCCCATCCCTGGTAAGGGGTTCGTGAAATCGCGCTCAACTTTTGTCAGTCAACCAGGTGGAGAAGTTATACTCAGTCGTTATAAAAAAGCTAACAGTTTGTCAACAATTGATTTCATAAAACATCTGCAAAGGCGGAGTGAAGGGGCAAAAATTGTTTTAGTCTGGGATGGAGCCAGTTATCACCGTTCCCAGGAGTTTCGGGATTTTCTTGCACAAGTTAATACTGATAAACAGTGGAATATTCACTGTCTACGCTTTGCTCCTTACGCACCATCAGAAAATCCAATTGAGAACATTTGGGGGCAGGCTAAAAAAGTATTACAACAGATGCATCAACGGTGTCGATCTTTCAAGCTCACCAAGAAATTATTTGAATTGTTTATTGAATATCGGTTATTTACTATGCCTAATTTAGGAAGTTATGAAGCTTTCTCCATTATCATTTAGGAGTAGTATAGGTCAGGGCTATTACTTTTGACCTATCTTTTTTTATCTCTTTCTGCTGTATCGCTCACTACATAAGACTTTCATGCCTCGTTGTCCCCCTGTTAGGTTATGTGTACAGTAATTTGTTTCTCTTTTTCAAGAATTTTCACCATTTCCGAGAGAGTTAATGATGGATACTCTGACAATATAGATTTGATGAATTCCGTGAATGGTTCTAATTTAGAGGCTCGGTTATTTCCTTGTTTGCTCGGTGATATATTTCCGGTTTCTTTGAATTTTTTAATAATTCTAAATACAAAATTGCGACTCACTTTAAACCTTTTAGCCAACCGCGTCATTGAGCCCTCACAGTCTAGATAAGCTGTGATAATTTTGGTTCTTATATCAACAGAGTATGCTTTCATAATTGGAGTTTTATAATATTTATTATATTATACTCTATTTAAGCGCAAACCGCTATAACCCTCTTCTGTCACTTTCCGAATTTAATGATTAACAAATAAGCCATATTATCCAGACTTAAAAAAGGATTGATATTGATGAATTTCACTAATTAGCTGATTCAACCCCAGCAATAATTTACTATTAGGAAAAATATCTAGCCAGGGAAAAATAATCCATAACATTATGATGGGTTGAATCAGTAAACGAAAATTGTTTAACACATTCTTCCATCCACCTTTCTGATTCCATTGTTGATGATTACTCACCTGGATATCATCAGCATCTGTCACCTTATTGGCCACTTCTGTCGATTTCTTTAAAGATAAAAAAGCTGGAGAATTTAAACTAATCATGGTGTACACACAAAAAATTATTTCCCACCATTTTTCGATATCCTTAAACTTAGTAAAACGGTAATCTGTCCATCCTAATTCTTGTTTACACTGACGAAAAGCATACTCTACCCATGTTCTTAATCCATACAAATCTCCCAAGATTTTCTTGAGATTACCTTTCAAATTAGTCATAACAAAAGATGTTCCATTCTCTGGCATAGTTTTTGGGTCTGTGGTTATTTCCCAGTAAGTTATGGCTCTCTTTTTTCCATAGACTATTTCTCTAATGTATCTAGTTTCTGATTTTTGATTACTAAATGTTCTGGTAAATTTACACCACTTATTCGCTCTAATCCTCTGTGAGCTTGGCATCCAGACTCCATGATTACTCCTAATTGCTACTACATAAGACAATTTATTTTTCTCTAATGTTCTAATAAACTGGCTACTTTCACCATAGAGACTATCCGCTAATACTCGTTCTATATTTAAGCCTTCTTCTACTAATTCTTCTAGGATTTCTGAGGCTAACTCTATTTTAGTTTTGTACTTATCTTCCCGTTTTAATGTTCCTCTGGGTTTGAAGATTTTGCCTACCAATGGAAATGTTATATTTTGATACACTCCGTAAGCATTAACTGACACTATCCCATTATCTACTTTTCCGATACTTCCTAGATATTGCCGTGCTACATAGTCCGTTTTTTTTACCTTTCTTTCTATCCCCGGTTTCATCTATTATGACTGTAATTGCTTGTTCTTTTAATTTTTCTTTGATTTTCCTTAATCTTTCCTTCTTTATTTCCCTGACTGACCAAGGGGAATTGGCGATGAAGTGATGTAGTGACTGGGGTGATTTTATCCCTACTATTTTGGCTATTTCTGGTAAGGATTTTCTCTTTATTTCTGAGACTATTCCTAAGTGTAAATATTTGAAGCATTCATAGTTCCTTACTTCTTTGAATAGGTCTTTATAGCTCTGACAATATTCATCTATTATTGATACTGTTGCCTGGGGAGCCCTGGCTAAATGTTTGAGGATTTGTTCCTCTACATCCATTGCTGTGCCTACCTTGTAGAGTTTCTTTTTTTTCTTTCTCTACTTATTATAACCGGAGAGTGACAGAAGAGGGATAAGGTAACGTGACAGCCGAGGGGCACCAAAGTTTTAGCAGTTTCTAAAACCCCCTGATACTGCTCAAAGGCAACCGTGGCGCTGCCATGCTCGATCACTGTTTGAGCCAAGGTCATAGAGCGTCC
>NZ_JAAHIE010000834.1:0-2565 GCF_010671945.1 Moorena sp. SIO4E2 | reverse complement strand
TAATTGAGATTCGGAAAGTAGATTTTTTAGATGTTTTTGATATAATTCTTGTCTCATTCTCGATTGGTAGGTCGTATTGACAATTTATGACCTATCTTTTTTTACCATAATTCGCTCAATTTAATATATATCAAGGGTTACAGGCCGCTTGTCGCCCCCCCAGAAATTTCGTAAGTCCTATATTATTTAAAAAAGTGGCTCCGTTAACATAGGCAAGTGGTTCTCATATTCTAGAGTTGTCTACAGAATAACTTCACACGACTTATACAACTGACGCAGTATCTTCCACCATCTGTATCGATGGCACGTGCTCCCACAACGTAATGTCCTTCAGGACAAAAAGCATCATTACTCCTATCAGTAGTAGCTTCCTGTCTTGTCCCATCCCATCGATTGCCGTTAATCAGTAGGTTACCCTGAACAACCGTCTTATCTGCATTAGTAGTCAACCCTTGAAGTTGGTTTGACAAAGTCTGAACTTCATTCGATATTCTCTGATTAACACCAGATTCAATGTTACTAATCTTCTGACCAAGCTTTTGATCCTCCTGAGTAGATGTCTTGGTTAAATTATCTAATTTTTGATCTCGATTATCCTGATTTGCTTGAAGGGACTGAATCCTAGTATTTAACCCTTCCACACTATTGCTTAAAGCTTGATGATTTTGTGTCAGTTGCTCACGATTATTACTAATTTTAATAAAATTTTGTTCTAGTTTATTAGTTGTATTTCCCAACTTTTCGTTGAGCGACTTGACTTCGTTTCTAACACTTTCAAGTTCTTGAAGCTTTGTTTGTAACTCTTGCTTCATTAAACGAATTTCCGATAATGTTGCTTCATAACATTGAAAAGCCGTAGAGTTTTTATCACACTCCTGGCGACTGTTTTGACTGTTTACTAATCGAGTACAAGAAGCTACTCCTATACTAACTGTAAGGATAATCGTGCTTAATGCCATTAAACGTTTCATAATTATTCTCCTTGTGAGCTATTTGTTAGATAATTTTTCCAAAAACGAGTTTTTATTCCGTATTCTAACCAGTCTCCTTTTATTTGATCATGTAGATCTGGTGCAATATCTTTAGCTAAACAAGCCATTCGACTAGCATTGAGTTGAAGTTGTCCGTAGTTATCTGCAATTTGCTGCATAGTTAATATATGTCCACGCTGATTGATAATTTTGTTAATTTCACACTCAGATACACGGTAAAAATATATATCACTGCCTTCTTGGTATACCTGACGCATTTCTCTTTCACAAGAGGTACGACGACGAAATATGGAAAAAGGTAGGGTGCTGCGAGCCTTTTCAATTATTTTATTAAAGCTAATTCGTAAATCTTCAATAGTGCCTGCCCTAGAGCAATTAAGTGTTTTTACAAGTTCATCTAATTTAAGGAAAATATCTCGCTCAAGGTTCTCCAATCTTGTAATTGTAGGGTCAAACAGTTCTTTGTAAAAAGTACCTGGAGTTTTTTGCACAATCTTATCAACTTGAGCAAGAAGCGTCATCATCTCTAAAGCAATTTGGTTGATTCGCGCTTCTAGGGATTGATCAACAGTACCAAGAGTATAGCGGACATCAATAAGAGTCTCTGCACGAGCACGATTAATCTCTAAGAAGGTTTCCCGCATTACGCCACGATAGCGCTCATCTACTCTTTCCAAGATATGATCAATATCCTCAACCACTTGATTTTCAATATCTAGGATATTGTCTTTACTATGGTCTAAAAGTCTCTGAGCAGCTTCCTCAGTGCGGAGAATGTTATTTGCTGCTACCCGATCAACTTTATTGATTACATCATCACTAAAGGGGCGTATTGAACTATTAAAAAAGTCCTCAAATTCTTTTAAGGCTTTATCGCTTGCACCTTCAGCAACACCTTCAGAAACAATTTTAAATGGTTTTTTAAGAGCGTCTTCGACGCTATCGAATAATTTGCTAAGAGCTAAAACTCTAGGTTGCATTGAAGCAAGTATTACGCATACAAAAGGTAATAATTTCAGAGTCTTCATTATTTTAGTTTTTAGGCGTTGCTTAATAATGGAATGATTTTAAGAGTAGGTGCGCGCCTCCTAGGGCGAGTAAATCGCCCTTGGGTCGCACCTGTGGAATGGGCATCTTGCCCGTTCCTGATCTTTTCGGTCGTGCAGGATACCCACCCTACTTCTATTCATTCCTTGATTCAGCAACGCCGGATAATTACCCTTAATACAAATCTGCCCCATCTCCCCATCTCCCCATCAATCTTCTTGATGACTGAAGTTAATTAATACATTTATTCTATTAATTTATAAAAGCTTGACTGTGCTGACATTATAGTAAAGTCT
Source organism: Moorena sp. SIO4E2 (assembly GCF_010671945.1). NCBI lineage: Bacteria > Bacillati > Cyanobacteriota > Cyanophyceae > Coleofasciculales > Coleofasciculaceae > Moorena > Moorena sp. SIO4E2. The sequence goes on along the minus strand of NZ_JAAHIE010000834.1, from coordinate 230 downwards.
TGATTTAATGACAATCGCTGACGAAAGAAAGAGGCTTTGGGAAGGCGGTTTCGGGAGCCAAGCCCTCACGGATCCCTTCGCCCTTGACTACCGGACAATAATGTCCGATAGTTTTATTATGAAAGGAAGTGAGTTCATGATAGAGGGTAAAAAAGTTAGCAAGAGAGCGTGGTCTCGAATCTCGTGTTGACAAAAAGCGCGGGAAAGGAAGCCACGTCACACTCTATTTT
>NZ_JAAHIE010000833.1:0-2574 GCF_010671945.1 Moorena sp. SIO4E2 | reverse complement strand
TTAGGCACTGCCTAGGCTGTTGAGTTTGAATCCCTTATGCCGATAAAAGTTCATGCAGTTTATATGTCAATTTTTGTAGTCTGAAAAATAGCCCACAAGTAATGCCCTCTGGGTCTAGATTTTGAGTCCATGCTGAAAAATTTTCTCGTTTTTTGTAAATAGCGCTCCTTACTGTTTCTTTTGATCTCTTCAAACGCTGAGCCAATTCATCTAGGGTTAAATACATATCTTGAGGTAAGGGTTGTGGAAAATGCTCCTCGGTAGGTTGTCTTTCAGTTAAGTCAGACTTTCGGCGGTCACCGCCCGAAGTTCCATTAACAAGATCTATCCTCTCTCCCTGCTGCGATGGGTCAGTATCATTAGCATTGACATCGTTAGATGGCTTTTCCTGAGGAAGTGGTTGTTGTTGATTGGTTGTATCCACACCGACAGCTGCACTTCCATTGCTAACGCTAAGGGTATGAGACTTCAAATTTTCCTGTGAAGAACTGTCAGTATTACTAGTGTTTGAAGAAGTATTGTCAGTAGAGTTGTTATGATTATCAACGAGTTGTTCAGTTTCGTCAAAAGGAGGCTCTAGCTTTTCACTCAAGTAATCTATCAGCTCCTTGAGTTTTTCGTTTTGATAGAACTGAAGAAGTTTCTCTGCTGCTTTCTTGGGATGATCCATCCGCACGGACTTGGAACGGTCTTTAACCCCCAATAAGTCCTTGACAAAACGATTTAGCTCTCGGCTATAGGCAGGCTCTTTGTCCTCATCTTCGGGAATTGGGTTAGTATATATGTACTGTCTCAGCCGAACACCAACTAAATCTCGCTTATCGAGGTACTCCCGTTCTTCGGCGGTAAGATGATTAGGATCTTTAATGTTACGACCTAATTTAGCAGCAACATCTATGGCGATTAATCCTCTGTCCAGTAAGTATCCTATCTCTGGAATGGCTTCTGCTGCTCGGTTTGCAGCACGAATGCGTTCTTGTTGTGCAGATTTTACCGACCCATAGTCACTATGGGTCGGTATAAGCTTATATTTCCCATATTCGTCTCTCTGCGGCTCCGCTGCTTGATAGATAATCGTTCGGAATTTCCTCTGTACTTCCAAATCTGCCTGTAGTACCCTGTCTAACGTCTCCACACTGGTTTCTAAACCATTAGGGCGTTTGGCAGTTATAAATTCTTGAAAGTTCTCAGAATCAGTGCCTTGGATATAGCAACAGTAGTAAGGAGTAACAACTCCCTTAGCAACATATAGACACTCCCAAGACTTGTTCTCAATGATTTCATTGAGAAACTGAGGAATCTTATCAACAAATGCTAAATCTTTGCCAATTCCAGAGGCTATACCATCAGAGACAAAGAAAGCTTTCACTGCTTTTTCATGCTCTTCTTCAGGTAGTCGGTCGTCTTCTGAGTTAACTTTATTGATAACGGCTGTTTTGGGTAAATTACCTTGGGTTGGGTCAATTGTGTTGAATTTTTCTTCCATTACAAATCCTCTGTCTCTTTGCGTTGTTTAGCATCAGCAATGCGGTCACAAAGCCATACATAGATTTGCTCCCATCCTTTATGACCAATAAAATCTTTGAGTGGAAGAGTATGTTTCTGTTTGGCTTTAGTGTGAATTTCCTTGATTCTTTCCGCTCGCTCTTGGTCGTTAGCAGTGTTGGGATATAGAATATAGGATAAACGCTTCGCTTTTTGATGAGCTTGTTTACGAGCATATTCAAGTTTATCATTTGACAACAAACTTGAGTATTCAGAAGGAAAGCCTTGAGGAACATCCTCTGTAGAATAGGTTTTGCGGTTACTGTTTATTGGCTTGATAGTTGATTGATACTCATTACGCAGCAGATTAAATAATGGTTGGTCTCGTTGAAGCATTTGTGCCAGATGAGCAGGAGTTTCCCCCCAACGTCGCCAAATTTCCTTGTTTGCTACTGCCCATTCAGCAACATTAGTATACTCGTCAGAAATCTCTTCTCCATCTACGATCTGCGTTGCTAACTCTCCAGTAGAAGCGAGTGGCTCAAAGGAGGAGAGGAGTGTTTTTCTGTTTCCTTCCCCATCACTATCACTGTTTTCATCTTCGAATTCTTTTTCCTTTTTTTCTCGAATCACATGAGCAACTTCATCCATCACACTTATTGCTAAATCAATGAGTGTGGGGTGTGCAGGAATGAGTGTTTCCACAGCTTCTGGTGAATCTTCTGGAAATTTACGCAACAAACGCCCCAGATCTTGCATAAAAGATAGAGGGGCGCGAATATTAGTAGCATGAATGCGGTATTTCAGACGATGAATCGAAACTCCTTCACCCAACATTCCCACACCAACTATCCATGATCTTGCTGCTGGACCTGTTTCTGCTGCGAACTTTTCAATGAGTTCGCTAGAGCTTTGATTTGAGGAAGAGTTAGAGTTCGAGTTAGGGTCATCATCTCTGGAAACAACAACTAAGACATCATCTCCAGTAAGACGACAAATGCGCTCTTTTATGCGTTTAGCCGCTTGAATTGTCGGAACTCGAACGTAGGTTGCACACTCAGGTAATCCTCTAACACGATCTCGCTTCAA
>NZ_JAAHIE010000832.1:0-2574 GCF_010671945.1 Moorena sp. SIO4E2 | reverse complement strand
ATGATGGCATCAAAGGTGGCTGAGGGAAAATCCAAGGGTTCACCCAAAACTTGTTGGTGGAAACTGGTGTAAACATTCTTTTTCCGAGCTTCCTCTAGCATGCCTGAGGATATGTCCATCGCCTCTAGGTGATGGTAACCACGCTGGTGCAGAAATTGCCCAACCAAGCCTGTACCTGCTCCGGCATCTAAAATCTTGGCATCTTTGGAAACATAATTGACCAATACCTCCCCTGCAGGCTCTGGTCCGACATAGCCAAATGCATCATCTAGGTCTTGCTCATAGTCTTTGGCCCAGATGTCATAGCGTTCAGTTAATTCCTGATTATTCTCGGAACTATAGACCCACTTAACTTTGTCTGTTTTACTCATGTTTTTTCCGATACTATCTGTGTTTACAAGCATCTTGCTTAAGCTCCCAATTTGAGGTGAAATCTTCAGCTAGGCTTTCCCTAGCTGAGGCAGGGCAATAGAAAACACTAACGGGTGCATCTCATTTTTGTAAAAAAGTTGCGTAGGGTGCGTTAGGGGAGCCTCATTTTCCGCCTCGTAGCCAGGGTTTGGAGGAACCGCCCCGTAACGCACCACCGTGTCAAACAGCTTTGAGGAGATGCACCCAAACACTAACCTAATCTTGCTTGTGCTTTATCTAGGCAGTATTGTAGCTGTTGAGCTAAAACTGAAATATGGGGTTCGGTTACCATAGAGAAATGGTTCCCTGGGACAACATGAAATTCTAAGGGTTGAGCAGAAAGTCGGTCCCAGCCCCAGGTTGGATCTTTTAGGGTAGTTAACTGATTAGGTAAATAATCCCCTACAGCCCCAAATTCACTGGCTCGGAAGAAGGTAATCGGAGTTCCATCAATCTCCTGAGGTTGATAGCTAGCAATTGCTTGAGTGTTAGCTTTGTAAACCTCAAAGATTCGACTCAGGTCAGTTTTACTCAACATCTGACCAGTCTGTTTCAATCGTTCCAGAAAGTAGTGTAGCTGTTCTTGCGAACTAAGAAACTGGAGTGCTTCGCGGGAAATATCCAGGTTTTGACCTAAAAGGCCTCCATAGATAGTCGCTAACTCAGCTATGAATTTGGCATTATCCCAATTAACTACGTCTTTCTCTGGTTCAGGAATTTCTACTTGGACATCGACAATGGCCAGCAAAGACACTTCCTGTCCCTGACTCAATAGCTGTTGAGCCATCTCAAATGCGACTTTCCCCCCGAAAGAATGACCACCTAGTAGATAGGGTCCGTTGGGTTGGAGTGCTTGTATAGCTTTAATATGGTGGGCAGCTATATCTGCCATACGAGTATAAGGTTGGAAGTCTTCCTCAAGACCCAGGGTACGCAAACCATATAACGGTTGTTCCGAACCTAGATCACGTGCCAACTGCTGGAAGTCAAAGACATTGCCAAGAATTCCAGAAACCAAGAATAAAGGAGGCTTTGACCCCTCGGGCTGAATGGGCACTAAGGTAGAAACGAAGGAGTCGTTACCAGTGGAGTTATTTTGGGTTGCTAGGCTTGGCGAATCGAGATCAGCAAAAACTTCTTGGGATAAATAATCAACCATTGCCTCTATGGTTGGATAGTCAAATACTAGAGTTGAACGTAGAGAGCAGCCCACGCTAGATTGGAGATGATTCCTCAACTCCACTGCCATTAAAGAATCTAGACCCAAATCAATTAACCTTTGCCCCAGTTCTATTTGATCTGGAGAACTTAATCCTAAGGTTTTAGCAATTTGGGTACGAACGCGCTCTACTAATAAATCCCGACGTTGGTTAGCAGGAACTGCCTCTAATTCTGTCTTAAAATCAAGATTTGTTTCCCTGACAGTAGTATTTACAGTAGTATTTGGCGCAACATCTTCATAGAAAGGTGGCAGACTGTGGAATTGCCGTAGCCACTTCTGCCAATCCACTGACATTACACCTACTTGTGCTAGATCTTGTTGAAGCAGTTGTTCCAGTGCAAACAATCCCTGCTTCGGAGCTACGTTTGCTAGTCCCCAAGCAGCTATTCGCCCCTGATGGTCAGTACTCAGTTTTGCCCCCATTCCTATCTCACCCCAAGGTCCCCAATTAACGGTTAAAGCAGGTAATCCCAAGGCTTGACGATGAGCTGCTATGGAATCGAGAAAGGCATTAGCTGCCCCATAGCTCCCTAGACCGTGAGAACCTAACAAGGAGGAAATGGAGGAGAAACAGACAAAGAAATCCAAAGGCTGGTTTTGGGTAAGAGCATGTAGATTCCACGTTCCCTGCACTTTGGCAGCCAGAACTTGGGCAAAGCGCTGCCAATCTTGCTGCGACAGTCCGCTGAACTCAACAACTCCAGCGGCGTGAACTATACCCCCTAGAGGAAGCGAGGATTGCTCTATCTTAGTTAGTAACTCGGTAACTTGCCCTGCATTAGACACATCTGCTTGGGCTACTACCACCCGAGCACCTAAGTCTTCTAGCTTTCTTAACTTATGGTCGATCGCTGGTTTAGGACTACTTCGTCCTACTAGCACCAGGTTTTTTGCCCCTTGTTCTACCATCCACTGGGCTACCAGTAAACCTAAATCTCCTA
>NZ_JAAHIE010000831.1:0-2578 GCF_010671945.1 Moorena sp. SIO4E2 | reverse complement strand
TCTTTGTACAAAGATGGCCTTCCTTTGATGAAACGACTAATTCAAGCTCGTTGCTCTATTACTGCTCCTCCTACTCTTCCGATACCTCTCTAAACCTGACCAAACGTCTTTCCAAAAGAGCCACACCCAATATATATAGCAACCGAAGTATAGTTTAGGAAAGAGTATTTTGGTTGAAAGGGAGCAGGGAGTAGGGACTAAGGCCGTAGGCCACGCGGGGCGCGTTCGGAGCAGAAATATGTCTTAAGCTTTACTTCGACTGCTATATAATGATAGAAGGTCGATAGATAAGTGTAGAAACAGTGAGACATCAAGCCGTCAAAATAAGGATTTACCCCACACAAGAGCAAATTCATATACTTGCTCAGCACTTTGGCTGTGCTCGTTGGTGGTGGAATTATGCGCGCTAAATCAATGCATAGAAACTTACAAAGAGACAGGCATTGGGTTGTCTTGTTCTGCACTCAATGCTATGTTGCCAAAGCTCAAAAAAGATGAGAAAACCGAATGGCTAAAAGACTGTTACTCTCCTTGGGGGGAGGTAAATGCCTGTACTTCCTGCGGAAAATGCGTAGATGCTTGTCCCACAGGGGCAATTTTCCGTAAGGGCACAACAACTGCAGAGAAAGAACGCGATCGCGGTAAGCTGGAATTTTTGGTTACAGCTAGAACCAAACAAGAATGGAAGCGATAGGTTCTACTAATTAATAGTTGGACAATTGGATCAGTAATAGTTATGAACAAATCTCAGACAAGCCTAATTAGTCATATCTCTTGGGGTCGTATGGAGGTAACCAATAATGGTGATAATTATCAATTCAAAGATTGTAAAGTATGGCCGGGAGGAGCTAAGGAATGGGATTGGAGACTTACAGGTACTCGCCATCAGCCCGGTATTCAACCCGCCGATATCGAAGAAATTTTGGCTCAGGGCATAGAGTTTATGGTTTTGTCCCGTGGTATGCAACTAATGCTACAAACCTGTCCAGAAACTGAGGAATTGCTCCATCAAATAGGAATTGAGTATTATATCGGGCAGACTAAATTAGCTGTAGACCTATTCAACAGTTTGATGCAACAAGGTAAAAAAGTCGGAGGTATATTTCATTCGACTTGTTAACTCGTTATCAGCTTGAGTAACGATGGAAAAAATTAAATTAGCAACAGTATGGTTAGCGGGGTGTTCGGGATGTCATATGTCCTTTTTGGATCTAGAGGAATGGCTGCTCGAACTCGCCCAATATGTAGATGTGGTTTACAGTCCCGTTGGGTCTGACCTGAAAGAATACCCGGAAAACGTGGATGTTTGTTTAGTAGAGGGTGGTATTGCCAATGAAGATAACTTAGAACTCATTAACCAAGTTCGGGAACGTAGCAAAATCCTCGTTTCTTTCGGAGATTGTGCCGTCACTGCCAACGTTCCTGCTATGCGGAATATGCTGGACGGTGCAGAACCTGTTCTCAAACGCGCCTATCTCGAATTGGGGGATGTCACTCCCCAACTCCCTTACGAACCAGGAATTGTACCGGAATTACTAGAGCAGGTACTGCCCGTTCACCAAGATAGCAGCTTGTAGTAGGGTGGGCAAAAACAGTTTGCTTCTTTTGAGTATTCTAGATTATATTACTTTGCCCACCCTACTTTAATTGGTCTGTTCGCGTAGCGTCCGCGTAGCGCATAAGCTGATAGCTGATAGCACCTCAAGTAGCGTCCGCGTAGCGCATAAGCTGATAGCTGATAGCTTACGTTTTAGAATACTACAGCGGAATTGGTTCTGGTAAAGACGTCTATATCTAACCCCCTATTTAATACTGCAACTTCCGATCCATCAACCGATAAAAAGCCGGTGAAGGCGTCGTAACTTACATCAGTGCTGCCTACAACTACTATCGCATCACTTCCTACTTCGAAGTCGAGGATAATATCCAAATCTCCTTCTAAGAACTGATCTACGAAAAACTCGTAGATATCGCTGCCGCCGCCACTGATCAGAACATCGGATCCTTCATTGCCAACAACAACATCATCTCCTAAGCCGCCTCGAACAATATCATCTCCCAGACCGCCGAAGACAAAGTCAGTTCCTCCAGCACCCTGGATGTTATCGTCTCCTGCTCCAGCCATGAGTATATCTACTTCATCGCCGCCAGCTGCTACATCATTACCGTCGCCAAAAATAAAAATGTTAGTTTGATCTTCTTGTCCTACGGCGAATACACCTCCACCCTCTTGAGGGCTATCAAAAAACATTGCACCCTCAAAGTCGCTTATAAATAGCGGACCTGTGCTACCTGGACTTAATATTGCTGCCATTTAATTGTCTCCTTGTTTTAGCTTGAATTTTCTCTAACAGTTGATGTAGGGTGGGCAGTGCACCAGACAGATAATGAAGCTTGCAAAGCGCGCTGGTAGGCACTGCCCACCCTAGGATTAATGACAATGATGCAAGATAAGCTGTTCGGCATTTAAATTGGTATAATAAAAATTAATAAATAACCCAATAATAGGAAATATGCCAGCAAAAAATTATCTGACACAAGAGCAAAAAACAATACTTCAAAAAGCCTTAAAAATAGA
>NZ_JAAHIE010000830.1:0-2579 GCF_010671945.1 Moorena sp. SIO4E2 | reverse complement strand
GTGGGCGACCGATGAAGGCGCTCAAAGGAGAGGAAAGGCTAGAACCCTTTCCCAAAAAGACCAGGGTACAGGTCAAGTTCCCACCCAAAGGGGTATAACGAGATGGAATTTATGGCAATAAATGCTAAGAATATCCCGAATCGTTCTATCTCACAGCTAGAGGGTAATGCGTAACCAGATGGTGAATACCGTACAACCTATGGGCGTTAGGGAAAGAGTGACAAGGTTGACGATAAGAAATCGTTGTAAGCGTCGTAACTATTGATGTTTCTGATAAAGCGGTAATGGAAACAGAAGCTCCTGGGTTAATCTGGTACATGACAGATAACCAATAAGTACCCCACGGACTCGGCGTAGAGACGGCAACCTTCAACTCGCAACTTCTTTGTGCGTAACCGGGTAAGCCGAGATTGAGTCCTAAATCTAGGTCGATTGATTTAGGTAGCCAAATCGTAAGAAGAGGTATAACTCTCAGTCCGGTAGAAGTCTGAACCAAGCCAAAGCCAACAGACGAAAGTCAACGGGAAAACCCCAAGGGTATAACCGGTTGGATAGAGGGAAATCCCTCACTTGAAAAAGTGCTGAATTTCAGAGCTAATTCCAAGCGAAGGAACAAAAACGTTATTACTCCTATATTGTAATGGAAAAGATGGAATCGTCTCCTAAAAGGGACGGTATCGTAACAAAACAAACAACCGACTGGCACTCCATAAAATGGACAAAAGCCTATAAGGAAGTCAGGAAACTAAGACGTAGAATATTCCGAGCGACTCGCGCAGGCGACTGGAAAAAGGTAAACAAACTACAGAGATTAATGCTCCGTAGTTACTCCAATGTACTCATATCCGTAAGACAAGCTTCACAACTCAACAAAGGTAAAAACACCCCTGGAGTGGATAATATAGCTAAATTAACCCCACACTCTAGAGGAGAGTTGGTCGATACTCTTATGAGTGACGAAGTTTGGAAGCCCAAACCTACCAGAAGAGTATATATTCCTAAATGCAATTCAAAAAGAAGACCCCTAGGAATACCTAGCATGAGAGACAGATGTACACAAAACATCGTCAAAAATGCACTAGAGCCTCAATGGGAAGCAATGTTTGAATCCACCTCATATGGATTTAGACCAGGACGAAGTACCCATGACGCAAGACAAAGGATATTCGACAATATCAAGGGTGAAAAGAATAGAAAATGGTGGGTACTAGATGCAGACATCTCTGGATGTTTCGACAATATTGCCCACAAACCACTGATGGAAAACCTCAAACAATTTCCAGCCAAGAAAAAAGTGGAAGAATGGTTAAAAGCAGGATACATAGATAACAAAACATTCTATGAAACTGAATCCGGAACACCACAAGGAGGGATAATAAGCCCTCTATTGGCCAATATCGCATTACACGGTATGGAAGAGGAATTAGGAATAGTGTACAAATGGAGGAAGGATATCAGGAAAGAAGCGGGAGGATATTGGAATAATACGACCAAAAGGACATTCATCCGCTTTGCCGATGACTTTGTGGTCTTAACCGAAAGCAAAGAAGATGCGGAAGAAGCTAAGGCAATCATCAAAAAATGGTTGACCAAAAAAGGATTAACCCTCTCGGAAGAAAAGACCAAGATACGAAACCTGAAAGAAGGATTCGACTTCCTCGGATGGAATTTCAGAAAATATCCAACCTCTGCTCGAAAATCTGGGATGGTAACACTAATCAAACCTTCCAAGAAGAACATACAAAAATTCCGCAATGAAATAAAAGAAACCTTTCAAAAACTGAAAGGGGAATCTGCCAAAACCGTGGTAGGAAAACTAAACTCAAAAATCAGAGGATGGGGAAACTACCACAGTGGTGTAGCAGCAAAAGAAACATTCGGAAAAATGGATGGCTACATACATTGGAAATGTTTGAGATGGGCAAAACGGAAACATCATAAGAAATCAGGAAAATGGATAAGCCAAAAATACTTTGGCAAGCTATGTCCTGGAAGAAATGATAATTGGGTATTCGGTGAAAAATCCCTAGATAATGCATATATGCAGAAATTATCCTGGATTCCTATTCAAAGACACACTCTAGTGCAACATAAAAACAGCCCAGATGACCCAAAGATGAAACAATACTGGGAAAAAAGAAAAGTGAAACAGAGTGAGAAGACAATCAAGAGTAGGTTATCTTCAGGTAGGGACAAAATAGCAAAAAGACAGGAATACACCTGCCCTTTTTGTAACCAACCCTTAGGAATGGAAAATATACATCTCCATCATATAACACCGAAGCACCTTGGAGGACAAGACAAACTAGGTAATCTAGTCTATGTCCACGAAGAATGCCATAAATCCATACACGCCTTGGGTGCTACTAATCCTGACATACAGAAAAAACTGAAAGACAGGATTAAAAACCCCTCCCAAACTAGTACAAAAACCAAAAGGAACAAAACTAAGAAGAAGGAGAAATAAGTAGCAATGAAAAGTGAGTTAATTGGAATTGGTCGCGCCGTGTACTTGGAGACTTGTTCGCACGGTGCCAAGGGGACGAAGCGAGAGTAATCTTGCCGATTTACCCAATCAT
>NZ_JAAHIE010000083.1:0-20873 GCF_010671945.1 Moorena sp. SIO4E2 | reverse complement strand
TTAAAAAAGAGCGATCGCCTAATTTACCTAACTGGTAATTCGACACTAATTTCATTAGCTATATCCAATAACAGTCAAACGGTTAACCTTTAACCATCAACAACCTTGTTATTAATAACATAAATCAGGTTTATCAACAATAATTTCGGGACTTATAAAGGGATTTTAACCTAAAAAAAACTCCTAATTTTCAATGCTTAAGCTAAGCTTTAAACAAAGCGATCCATCACGTTTTTAAAACGTTAATGTTCAGGGGAAGCAGCCATGATTTCTAGGTGGCCACCATTGTAGCTAAGGGCTAAGCAGCGATAAGTTTACAATTTATTGAGTAATGTTTCATAGTTTTGCTAACTGATAGCATAGCGTTATATTCCTGATAATGCTGGGGTGAAGGGAGTGATGGTGATGGGGAGAGTGCTTGTGAATTTTAATTATTTTAGCAGTATAATTTAATTATAAGGAGAATTTTAATGAATCAAACAATGACACTAATCAGGAGTAACGATTATGAAAGATTACAAGAACAACGATGTAGTCAACTCTTATGAAATGGTCAACCGAGAGGAAGGGTATACTCACAACCGTAATACTGAAGAAGTCTTGTTAGCAGACCTGACTGGAATAGAAGACCCTGACCGGATTTTTGAGGGTGTGGTTGACCGTGACACTGGGATGGGACGCACCTTGGAGAAGTTGAGAATTAGCAAACTATCCGGTGGCAATGTGACCGGTGGCGATATTTATGATAATTGGTATCAGGCTGAAGTAGTGGGGGAAGAAGCAGTTGGAGGACAAACGCCCACTCCTGACCAAAATGTAACTGAAGACTTGCTGGAGTCCATGGGGATTTCTTCAGTTGATGGTGAAGCTGTGCAAACTCGAGACAAGTTAGAGGTTCGTGATCACCTCCGCTGGGAGCTGAACCCTGAATCTTCTGAAGATTACTCCGAGCACTCGAAATAAGGTACTGTTGGCAACGGATGGCTTAACGGATGTCAGGGATAGGGAGAGGGATTGATGTTTTTTTGGGGATTATTTTGGGAATTGATTAGTTTGGGAATATCGGGACTTAAACCATAAAAAACGTCTAAAAGAGGGGATATTTGCTGCCAACCTTAGTTTTCCCCTCTAGTTCAATCCCGATGAATCAGACAACTACCGCAAAGGAAACAATGATGATTTATACTAAAAAAAATTCTGGTAATTTCCTGGCGGTTTTTGTGTGACAAAATACTACAATTGAATTATGTAAGGGGCTTGAAAAATTAGACAAATTCACGTAAAGTCATTAAAGTAATCTCAACCATAGAATAGTGAAACAAATTTTCCTGAGAAGCTTTCAAGCTTTTGTGATGACAGTTCTGTTGATGCTTTCGATAGTAGCATCACTGACTAGTTACCCCGATATAGCCCTAGCCCAAACAGATTCTAACATCTCCAGCCCTGGTTCTCAGGTTGAAATCCTACATCCAACTGCTTTTGTTAACCTAAATAATGGCTCGTTCACACCTAATTTTGGAGCTGTAGCTAACATTTTCAATGGCAATGGACTGACTGGTAGCGGCACGGAACTGGATCAACTCCACGTAGCTGGAGGAAATTCAGCTAACTTTCTCTCAGCTAAGCTAAATCATTGTGCAACCGCAGCTGATGTCAACTTTGACTTTGACTTTGGCAGCCCAGTCCTATTCAATACACTAGCCCTCTGGAATTACAATGCTTTCAATACAACGGCAACTAATCGGGGCATCAAAGACTTTATCTTAGTTCTCTCTAACAATTCAGATTTTAGTGATCCAGTTTTTGAATCTTCAACCCTAACTCTGCCTAAAGGACCTGCAACCAATATTCCGGCTACTATCTTCTCTTTTCCTAATGTGGAAGCTCAGTTTGCCAGAATCGATGTTGTCTCCAACTATGGACCGACAAGTCTGATTGGCTTATCTGAGGTTCGTTTTGCCAAGATGGTTAGTAACACAACACCTATCTCGTCTCCTGTACAACCTGAATTGCCCAATTGCGTGAATTCAGATTGCAATTGTTCAGATTTCAGTACTCAAGCTGAAGCCCAACAGGTGCTTGATGCCTTTCCCGGCGACCCCCACCGGCTAGACCGTGATAAAGATGGTATCGCTTGTGAGTCACTGCCGTAAACAAAGTAATTGTATTTTTGGTTTTGGGGAGTTTCACAGTTACTTAATGTGATCCGGAGGCACCCCACCAAAAAGCCCTAACCTACTACACCAGCACTACCCCGACGAGTTAACTTTTGGGGGGTTTGGCGGGCTATAAGTCCGCGCGCGAAATCTTTGATTTGGCGTTGGGATACATGGACAAGCCAAGCCAATTGAAACCCTCGATGGGGTGATAATTGGCAATCGGATAAATAGTCTAACAAGACGGCAATATTTGTTAGACTATTTGTATGGAAAGCATGACTTACACATATCGCATTCATCCAGATATCGACCAAGAAGCAAAGATGCTTGATTGGCTCGAACAATGTCGGCGTGTTTATAATTACGCACTACGACAAAGAAAAGACTGGATCAATAGCCGTAAGTGTAGAGTTGACGCTTGTAGTCTCAGGCAGGAATATATTATCTCTGCTGACGAACCATATCCTGACTACTACAAACAACAGAACGCACTGACAGTCGCCAAGAAAAGCATTCGTGAATTTCAGGCTGTACATTCTCAAGTCCTTCAAGATGCTCTCAAGAGACTTGATAGAGCATTTAAGATTAGACAACAGAGACAGTTTGGGTTTCCACGCTTCAAGAAGGTTGGACGTTATCGTTCGTTTGTATTCCCTCAGTTCAAATCGAATCCGATTACTGGGTGGCAAATCAAACTCCCTAAGATTGGTAAGATGCCGATTGTTCTGCATCGAGCTATTCCAAAAGGATTTGTTATCAAGCAGGTTCGAGTCCTGATGAAAGCTTCGGGGTGGTATGCTCAACTGATTTTGCATTCTGACATATCTATCCCCGATCCGATGCCTCATGGTGAACCCTTGGGTATTGATTGGGGGATTTCCAGTTTTGTCGCTACCAGCCAAGGTGAATTGATTGATAATCCTCGGTTCTACATTCAGTCTCAAAGCAAGCTTAAATGGCTGCAACGCAGATTGAGTAAGAAACAAAAAGGAAGTAAATCTTATCAAGCTTTGACACACAAAATATCTTTGCTGCACGAAAAGATTGGTAATCAGCGAAAAGATTTTCACTACAAAGTTAGCCATCATCTTTGCCGTCAGGCAGGAATGCTCTTTGCTGAAGATTTGAACATTTTGGGATTGAGCAAAGGTATGCTTGCCAAGCACGTCTTGGATAGTGCGCCTGGTCAATTCTTGAATATCTTGGATTGGGTTTGTCGCAAGACTGGGACTTACTATCAAAAAGTTGATGCTAAAGGCAGTAGTCAACTTTGTCCTGAATGTGGGGCTGATGTGCCTAAAGACTTGAGTGTCAGAATACATAGTTGTCCAGAATGTCAGATCGTCATGCCTCGCGATGTGGCTAGTGGCAAAATTATCGTAAATAGAGGTATTGCAGCCGTTGAAGGTCTAGCGGTCGTCAAGCTGGGTGTGGAGGAAGAATCGTAGGATTACCAATGAAGCACCAAGTTCTCGCAAGTTGAGAAGCCCAGGCTATATTACGTAGCGATAGCGAAGTAATTAGCGTTGGGAGTATGTCACGGAAACTTAGCACAATCCTGCCAAATTAAAAAATCTGAGCTTTAATCAATAGTGGAAGCTGCAAGAGGAAAATCTAGGCACGCCATGGGTAGGGTAATTAAAACAGCCATAGGGTTATTACTGGGATTATCTCTCATCCTAGGTATAATAAGCTGTGATAGCGCTAAACTAACTTCAGGGTTTGAACCCTTACCAGCAGTAGCTCCCCTACCGATGCCTCAAATCCCAGAGTGGATTGAGCAAATTAGTCCCATCGGCATAGCTGAGCCCCTCTCTCAAATTCGGATTCGCTTCAAAGACCCCTTGATTCCCGTTGAACGCTTGGGAAGTCCGAATCAGCGGGAAATATTACAGAAATTTGAAATCATACCCCCTATCCCTGGGCAATTTCGTTTCTTAACCCCACGGATGGTAGGATTCCAAGCTGACCAAGCTCTGCCTCTAGCCACTCGTGTCCAAGTTACCCTCAAAGCTGGATTAACTGACCTAAACAATCATAGTCTAGAACAAGACTTAGCCTGGACCTTCAATACTGCCCCGATCCAGTTAACCAATCTGCCAGCAACTCAGAGGAATCCAGAAGCCGAACCACAACCGATTGCCCTGGAGCCTAAGTTAGAGTTTACCTCCAATACTCAATTGGATCTCGCTTCAGTAAACGAGCACTTGACCATGACACCAAAAGGTCAGACTCAGAGTGTCAAGCTAGATGTAGCCCTTAAAGAACAAGAGGATGTTTCCTCAGAGTATAGGCAACCCGCTCAGGAATTTAACCCCTCCTTGCGGCCATGGATTTATACGATCACCCCTAAGCAACCCCTAACTAAAGCTACCGATTACAAATTAGCCTTTGCCCCTGGTGTGCGTCCCGCTCGCGGCAATATCGCGACCGAAACCCCTTTCGTTAGTCAAGTCAAAACCTTTGACCCCTTGACCTATCAGGAAACCACATTTTACGGACAGCCAGAGGCGGGAGGCGCTTATGGACGGTTTGTGAACGGGGCAGCTCAGTTGGAATTTAATAATCCTTTGCTAGCCTCTTCCGCCATGGAGAATATTACGGTTGAGCCTGCTCCCAAGGAAGCTCCCAAATTGGTGCAAGCTTATGATGGCAATCGATTCGTTAACCTTAATCCTTGGGCATTAGAACCAGAAACTACCTATACCGTTACTCTCGGTGCTAATCTCACTGACCAATTTGGGCAAACCTTGGGTGAACCAATAACCTTTAAGTACGAAACAGGGGATTTAGCAGGGGATATCTGGGCTCCCTCGGATTTGCATATCTTTCCCTCTACCCTAAAAAGCAATTCCGAGTCCCTACAGTTGAATATTTCTACAGTCAATTTACCGCAACCGGAGTATAAAGCCGCTTATCGCATTGTTCAACCTACTGACTTGGTCTATAAAGATTCCGCTTATCCGAGTGGCAAGAGCAATGATTTATTACCGAAGCCAACTCAATGGGAACGTTTCCGGGTAGCGGGAAAGAAAAATAAAACCACTAATATCGCGGTTTCCCTGAGGAAACGACTGGGAGGTCCAACGGGAATGTTGGCCTATGGGGTGCAAGCGAAAACCAATCGCTATCAGGATGGCAATGGAAACGAAAAGTGGTGGGAACCAACCTTTTATGGCATGGTGCAGCTGACCAATTTGGGAGTGTTTGCGCAATGGTTCCCTGATTCCGGTTTGGTGCAAGTGAATCATCTGTCCGATGGCTCACCAGCAGCAGCAACGGTAGAGATATATAAGTCTGAGCTGAATGCTTCCTATCGAGGCTCACCAAAACCCTGTGCGATCGCAAAAACTGACAGAACTGGCACCATCGCCCTAAACAGCCAAGCTCTACGTCAATGTATGAATGGGGCAACGCGCTTCACTAAAGGTCCGCAATTACTGGTAATTGCTAAAGAAGGCAAAGACTGGGCATTTACTCGAACCAATGAATATAGTGGGTATTATGGCTACGGGATTTATTCAGACTGGGACAATGGCAAACCAAAATCCCGAGGCACTATTTTCTCAGACAGACAGCTTTACCAACCAGGAGAAAAGGCTTGGTTCACTGCAGCAGCCTATTATCTAGAAAAAGATAACCTCACCCAAGACAAAAATGCCTCCTATCAGGTCACCCTGGTAGAACCCAATGGTAAGAAGACAGGTTTAGGCACTAAGAAAACCAATGAATTTGGTACCTTTTCCCTAGAATTACCCCTGAAAGAGAATCAACCCCTAGGTTTCTATACCGTCCAGGCCAGGGGAAGCAATGGCAGAGAAATTTCAGGTGGTTTCCGAGTAGCTGAGTTTAATCCTCCTAACTTTAAAGTTGACCTAACCCTTGCTCAAAAATTTGCTAACATGGGCGAGAAGGTGGACGCTAATGTCCAAGGAAATTATTGGTTTGGTTCAAATGTAGATGGGGGCAAGGTGGCTTATTACGTCACCCGCACCCCCGTCTACTTTACTCCAGAAGGATGGGAAGAGTTTTCCTTTGGTCAGCAGTGGTTTTGGCCCCAGGAAAGACCGCAAGTTACCAGTGATGTCCTCCAAACTAATCAAACCTTGAGTGAGTCTGGGGAAAGTAGTCTAACTATTCCGGTGACGAAAGACCTGCCCTATCCCATGACTTACCGGGTAGATTCCCAAGTTACCGATGTCTCGAATCTGTCGGTATCCGATTCTAAAACATTTACAGCTTTACCTAGCGATAAACTAATTGGATTAAAAGGGGATTGGGTGGCGGATGCCGGAAAACCATTCCCTGTAGAAGTGATTGTTACTGACCCCACCGGTAAATTAATTAAAGGACAATCAGTACGCCTGGAACTGCAAGAAATGAAATACAGCAGTGTTACCCAGGTGTTGGCAGGGAGTCAGCGAGAAAAGAATCAGGTGGAATACAAAACCGTTAAAGAGGTAACTGTCCGTTCCGGTAGTAGTCCAAAATCCATCAAGCTCACTCCCCCCTCATCCGGTTCTTATCGAATTCGCGCTAATTTGGCTAAAGCTAAAAATGACTTAGCAGCAACAGACTTACAAATTTGGGCAACCGGTGGAAACTCAGTGTACTGGGGGTCTCGCTATGATAACTCTCGTCTGGATATCAAACTAGACAAGGATAGCTATAAGCCGGGGGAAACAGCTACAGCCTTGATTCAATCTCCCTATCCTGAAGGGGAATTGTATTTTTCAGTAGTTCGGAACAATACTCTCTATCGCAAAGTAGTCAAAGTTAAAGGGGGTGCGCCAGAGATTAAGTTCAAAGTCACTCCCGAGATGGTACCTAATGCAGCAGTAGAAGCAGTAGTAGTGCGCCAAGGCAAACCCCTATCCCAAGTGGAGCCAGGGAGTGTAGAAAATCTGGTGCGGATTGGTTTTGCTCCCTTTAATACCAGCTTGGATGATAACTATCTCAAGGTAACAGAGACATTGCAGTCTAAGTCCATTGAACCTGGTGCTAAGCAAACAGTGGAATTATCATTGCAAAATTCTAAGGGTAAACCAGTAAAGGGACAGTTTACCGTGATGGTTGTCAATGAAGCCATCTTGCAACTGAGTGGCTACCAAGTACCGGATTTAGTAGAGACCGTGTATGCTCAGCAAGATATTTCCACTCGCTTCAGTGATAACCGTCCTAAGGTGGTGCTAGAAAAGCTAGCGACGCGAATGATGGACAAAGGCTGGGGCTATGGTGGAGGAGAGTCTTCTGGCGCAGCTAGTACTCGGATTCGCACGGAATTCAAACCCTTAGCCTACTACAATGGTTCACTGGTAACAGATGCCAATGGTAAAGCAAAGGTAACCTTTAAACTACCAGATAATTTAACCACTTGGCGGGTGATGGCAGTAGCAACGGATGGCAACCTACACTTTGGTAATGGCCAGGCTACCTTTATCACCACCAAGCGGCTGATGGCTAATCCAGTATTACCTCAATTTGCTCGTCCAGGCGATCGCTTTAAAGCTGGGATAGCGCTAATTAATAATACTGGGAAAACGGGAGATTTACAGATTAATGCACAACTGACCGGTGGGGTTCAGTTTGATGGTGGTAAAGGGCCTACGCTGAATCAAAAAACCTCAGCCAAGACCGGAACCAGTGGTTATCGTTTTCCGATGGTAGCCAATAACTTGGGTAAAGCTAAAGTCAAGTTTACGACTAAGCTCAATGGTAATCAAGATGGGTTTGAAGTGCCTTTAGCTGTCAAACCCGTTGACATTACTGAGCAAGTGGTGGAATCGGGAGTAACCAGGAATCAAGTAAAAATCCCAGTGAATATAGCTAGTAACGTGGTACCTGACAGCGGAGGGTTAGAGATTTCCCTGGCTAGTACTCTGATTCCTGAAATTACTGCTCCGGCTAAGCAAGTCTTGGGTAACGAAGACTTACCCTTCTTAGAACCGGTAGCAAGTAAATTAGCGATCGCATCCAATTTGGAAATACTCGGCAAACAATATGGTCAGACCTTTGCTGAGTTTAACCCTAGCCAACAAGGCACTGAGGCTATCAAACAGTTACAGAAACTCCAGCGACCAGATGGTGGCTTTGCCAGATGGCCCGGACAAAAATCCTCAGACCCCTTCGTCTCTCCCTATGCTGCTACTGCTCTAGCTCGGGCTAAAGCAGCAGGATTATCAGTAGATTCCGGGATGGTGAGCCGTCTCCAGAACTACTTGCAGAAAATATTGGCCAATCCTGGTCAGTATGATTATTGCAAGAGCGTAGTGTGTAAGAGTAAGGTGCGATTAGAAGCACTGATGGGATTAGCAGAACTCGGTCAAACCCGCAGTGACTTCCTAGGATACCTTTATGAACAAAGCAGTAACTTCGACCGGGTCACTCAGATTAAATTAGCGCGTTACTTATTACAGTTTCGTCAGTGGCGGAGCCAAGCCCAAACTCTAGTTAATCAGTTTCAGGAAAGCATCTATCAAACTGGGCGTTCAGCTCGGATAAATTTACCCCAAAGCTGGCGTTGGCTGGATTCGTCTACTACTGCACAAGCTCAAGCCTTGCGTCTATTTATTGCCCAAAACAGTTCAGCCGAGGTTCGCAGTAAACTATTACAAGGGTTATTAGAGTTACGGCGAGATGGCACTTGGCAAACTAGCTACGATAATGCCCAAGCCTTGAGTGCCTTAGTAGACTATAGTCGATTACAGCCTACACCCCCCAGCTTTGGAGCAACGGTGCAACTAGCAGGGAAAAAACTTGGCTCAGCCCAGTTCCAGGGGTATAAGAAACCTAGTCAATCGATTCAGGTTACCATGGATAACTTACCCCGAGGTCGCCATGACCTGATTGTCAAAAAATCTGGTTCAGGGACTCTACACTACTTAACCAGCTATCGTTATCGCTTACAAGGCAATCAACCCGGTCGGTTTAATGGATTACGAGTAAACAAGACCATACGTCCCGCTAATCAGGAAAAGGTGTTGCGAAAGATTGGACTGTATGCTCTCAAAGACCCATTAACAGTACCAGCCGGACAAGTGTTTGATATTGGCGTGGAGGTGATTACCGATCATCCAGTGGATCATGTGGTGATCGAAGATCTCTTACCAGCTGGGTTGGAAGCAGTGGATACTAGTTTCCAAACTGCTACTCCTTACTTCCAAGCTCAACAGGATAGCTGGCAAATAGATTATCAGAAAATTCATCGCGATCGCATTGTGGCTTATGCCGATCGATTGGAGGCTGGTGTCTATAATTTACATTATCTGGTGCGCTCAGTTACACCAGGAACCTATTTATGGCCCCCTGCCCAAGCACACCTCAACTATGCCCCAGAAGAATTTGGCAGGTCGGCTTCCTCTACGTTAGTGATTAATGATTAGTGATTAGTGATTAGTAATTAGTTAATTGTTAATTGTTAATTGTTAATTACCATTATGCCTTTGCCTTAAATTGACAAACGAGTAGTGATTGAATACCCTTTTAAAGTTGATGGTGCTAAATCCATATCCGAATCAAAAAACGAATCCCAATAAAAAACCAAATGTCCGCCCCTTGGAGGTCAAGCTAATGTTAGAGTTTAATAAATCTTCAGCTATCGACATCGAGAAAGGAAATTCGACAACAACTCATAATCATGAAACCATTGAAACCGTTGTCAAAACGGAGAATCAGGAAACTAATAAAATAGGCTTAACTCAGCCAAAATTTTGGTCTAAGCCACTGATTGGACATATCGCCTTAACTTCTGTATTGGTTTTACTGATTACTGTAGGAGTAATCTTTCTCTATTCCTTAGGTAACTACCAAACCCAAAAGTGGTTGTTACCCCCAAGAGCACCAGTTGCCTATACTGAGACCATCGCTGAGGCTGCTCCCCTTGAACAAGAAAGAATTAGTGACCAAATCCAAGAAATCCAAGCGCGAGACCAAAGACATTTTAAAATGATGACATTCTTCTACAACAATTACTATATGTCTAAGTTAATGACCTATGGTACAGCGATTGTAGCAGGAATTTGTTTACTCTTTATTATTCGAGCAGGTTGGAATAGTACTCACCCTTATGTGATTAATATCTTCGTAGTGGTTTCAGCATCAGCTATTATGTTTGGAAATCTTCCTGGATTATTCCGGTATGAGGACAGTATTGTCAATAACAAACAGTTATACCTGAACTATGCATCTCTAAAGAATGAGGTAAATAGCTACTTGGTCACAGGTCAAGATATCCATGGTAATCCTAGAGAAATGAAGTACTTCATTAATCACATTGATCAGGAATTAAGTCGATTAAATCAACTACCAATTGGGTTTGAGAGAACTCGACTCTTAGATTATCCCAATTTATATAGCAGCTCTCAATTGGATCAGGGACTTTAGTCCTGGGTTATAGGGAGTAGGGAGTAGGGAGTAGGGAGTAGGGAGTAGGGATGCAGTTGCTGTTTCCGTGTTCAATTTAGTCTAATGATATTTTGGCTGAAATGGATTTTACTAGGTGTTATGCTAGCAGTGAGCATCCTACTCCTAAGGCAAGTCCTCTATGACCGTTGCTCAAGAATCTACTTAGGTCTGAAATATCCAGCACCAGGTAAATTGGTAGATGTGGGCGCTAAACCTTGGCCAATAGGCACGCGCGTCGCGTTCAACCAACCGGTTAATCTACCCTACACCGAACGCCAAAGGCGAACAAGCAAATAACCTTTAACCTAACAACTAACCTAACAACCGGTTAACCTTCAACCAAATAACCTTCAACCAAATAACCTTGGCCAATAGGCCAAGCGATCGCGTTCAACCTAACCACCGAAGTTACGACCCATCCCTAACCCTCTGTTGGCTTTAACCCGATCACCTCTGCCACAGCAGCAGTTGTCGGCTCAATCCCTTCTGTCAATGGGTTGTTGCTGTGTTCGATTGCAGTATCTGGATCTTTGAGACCATTACCTGTCAGTACACAAACCACGGTTGCTCCTGTGGGTACCTGGTCTTTTACTTTCAACAAACCAGCTACTGATGTAGCGCTCGCTGGTTCACAAAAAATTCCTTCTTGGGATGCCAATAACCGATAGGCATCTAAAATTTCTTGATCGGTAACGCTATTAAATGCCCCTTTACTAGCTTCTTGGGCTGCGATCGCTTTTTCCCAGCTAGCTGGGTTGCCCACCCGAATTGCGGTTGCAATGGTTTCGGGATGCTCTAGGACTTTGCCAGCGACAATCGGAGATGCTCCAGATGCTTGAAATCCCATCATTTGGGGTAAGCGATCGCATTTCCCGTGTTCATGGTACTCGCAAAATCCCATCCAGTAGGCACAAATATTGCCAGCATTCCCCACTGGTATGCACAGCCAATCAGGAGCATCACCTAAGTTGTCCACTATTTCAAACGCAGCTGTCTTTTGACCTTCTAAGCGATAAGGATTGACGGAATTGACCAAGGTCACGGGATACTTTGATGCCATTTTCCGGACAATTTTCAAGCAGTCATCAAAATTTCCCTTAATCGCTATTACTGTTGCTCCATATACCAACGCTTGGGCTAATTTCCCCAGAGCCACATAACCATCAGGAACAATCACAAATGCCCGCATTCCCCCCCGACTAGCGTAGGCTGCTGCTGATGCCGAGGTATTTCCGGTACTAGCACAGATTACCGCCTGGTCTCCTGCTTCCTTAGCTTTTGAAATCGCCATGGTCATTCCCCGGTCTTTAAAACTACCGGTAGGATTGAGACCGTCATATTTCACCAGTACCTTTACTCCTCTGCCAATAATTTTGGCAATAGTGGGCACAGGAATTAGGGGAGTATTACCTTCGAGTAAGGTTACCACTGGTGTGGAGTCAGTGACTGGCAAATAAGGACGGTAAGCCTCAACTAAGCCAGGCCAGTTGAGTGAAGTAGAAATGCCACCACTCACAGTAGACGAATCAGAAACAGACAGACTTGAAGCCACGTTTGGTTAGGGAAGTATTAAGGGTGAAGTATCAAGTGTGAAGTGTGAAGTATGAAGCATGAAGCATGAAGCATGAAGGTTATGAGATGTCAACCCTTCCATTGATTTTTATTGCTTACTCAGCAACTGGTATATTTTGCTACTTCATCCAATACGCCTTCATCCTTTACACTTCATCTTTGTCTATCTTATCTTGACTGATTCTGAATCACAGGCTTTCTGGGTTTTTCTGTGCGATGGCGTTTATCTGTGTTAAGCCGCAGTTTGGGACGTTCCACCATTCGTTCTTCGAGATCGTCACTAATGGGGGGTTGAGTTTTGTCATAGAACAATTGCAATGCTGCCGCTGCGATCGCATGAGCATCATATTCTTCTTCCAACTCCCGTACAACTGGCAAGAAAGAAGCCATCCGTTCCCCTGATAAAGCTTCCCGTAACTCTGCCTGCAGTCTTTCTAAGCGCCGGGTCTCAATTTGTGAGCGGGTCGGAATCCGGGTAACTTCCAACCGTTGCCGCACCTTGCGCTCAATCTGGTAGAGTTTACGGCGTTCAAAAGGTTGAATCAGGGTAATTGCTGTTCCTGTCTTACCAGCACGACCGGTACGACCAATGCGGTGAATGTAGCTTTCGACTTGATCTGGCAGGTCAAAATTGATCACGTGGGTGAGATGATCCACATCTAGACCACGAGCAGCAATATCGGTTGCTACTACCCAACGCACTTGATTTTTCCGGAACCGATATAATAACCGCTCCCGCTGACTCTGACTCAAATCACCGTGGTACTCATCTACACTGTGACCAGCCGCTTGTAATTGGTTCGTTAGTTCAGCAGCAGCTTTTCGTGTCCGCACAAAAATGATTGAAGCTTCTGGGTCTTCCAGTTCCAGAATCGGATGGAGAGCCCTGATTTTTGAGCAGCCACGGGGTACCATGTAAACTCGCTGTTCAATGCGCGCTGGTGCTGCTTTCGATTGCTGAACTTTAACAGTGACCGGGGATTTCAGGAACTTGCTGACTAGGTCCTGAATTGGCCGGGGCATAGTTGCTGAGAAGCAAGTAGTCTGACGATCTTCGGGAGTCTGTTGCAGGATTTTCTTAACATCATCGATAAAGCCCATGCTTAACATTTCATCGGCTTCATCAAGTACCACCCAGCTCAGGTTTTCCAGCTTAAGGTCTCCCCGGTCTAGCAAGTCAATCACCCGTCCGGGAGTTCCTACCACAATCTGAGCGCCTTTGTACAGCATCCGAATTTGCCGCTCAATGGACTGACCACCGCAGACGGTTAGTATATGCAATCGACGGTCCTCACTGAAGTCCCGAATCGCTTGGTTAACTTGCTGGGCTAACTCTCGGGTTGGGGTTAGAATTAAGGCTTGTACGGTTCGCTTGTCCAAGTCAATGCGATCTAGCATTGGTAGGGAAAACGCTGCTGTTTTGCCAGTACCGGTTTGAGACATACCGAGTACATCATGGCCATTGAGCAGTTCAGGAATAGCTTGGGCTTGGATAGTAGTAGGTGTAGTGAAGCCGATTTTTTCGAGTTGGCTTACACAAGATTCAGACAATCCCAGGCTTTGGAAAGAAACGGTCATAAGTTATTTTTCGATTTTTCGTTGGTTAGTTGTGGTTTTTTTTCTGGTAAGTCAGAAAGTTAAGTTAGTAGTTGAACGTGTCAGGAAACATTGTCATGGCTATAAAGACAGTGAGCCATCAAGTTTGACTCACCATGGCTTTTGCCTTGAGACACCTATGATGAGATTACATGAGTAGAAAGCGGTTTAGTTTCCACCCATTTGGTGTTGATAGGCATCAACTCCGCGCGTTGCACCTTGTCTTGATGCAGTCGCGCTTTGGGTTAACCCCCCTCAGGTCGGTAATGGTGCGTTTGACCTTGGCGAATTAAATTCGCCACGGGTCGCACCTCTGCATGGCTGTCACCATCAGCTGGGGTCTGTTGCGACCTATTTAGTGTGCCTAAAAGCTTGAGAGTAGGTTCATCCCACAAGAACACGTCTTACAGACGCAATGGTTAATGCCCTAGACACAGTGTCTTGATGCAATAGCGAGTGGGGGAAACCCCCAAGACCGTAATGGTGCGCTTTCCGTTGGCGAATTAAATTCGCCACGGGTCGCACCTCTGCATCGCTTGTCAGGTTGAGGGTGGCTCCTTGTCTTGATGCAATAGCGAGTGGGGGAAACCACGGCAGTCGCTCATGGGGGGAACCCCCAAGACCGCGCTGCCTCCCCAAGACCGTAATGGTGCGTTTGACCTTGGCGAATTAAATTCGCCACGGGTCGCACCTCTGCATCGCTAGCTAGGTATTGCCCGTTGGATTCGGGTGGGGTAAATCATCCCAAATTTGACCCTCAAAGCTGAATTGATGCACCGCTCAGCTAGTTTTTACCCCCTAAGCAGGTCTTTTAAGTGTGCCGTTTACTGTGCCGTTTAGTCTGCCGTTTAGTCTGCCATTACTATGGGCGACAGAACTATGGGCGACAGACACCGGCTTTTCACAAGGCTAGACACCTTGTCTACAGCTCCATAATCTAAAAGACCTTGGATCAGGTCTGGTTCAGGATTGACCAGATTACTTCCCCTAGTGGTGGAGTGTTTAATTCCAGCCCCTAGTTAAAGCCTGTAGCTTTTTTAAGGAGGTAGTACTACAGAACCATACAAGTCGTAGACATCACTATCAGTAATTTCTACTGATACTATGGTTCCTAAAGAGGCATCACCTTGAACGTAGACCAATCCATCCACCTCAGGAGCAAACCTGGCACTACGACCAATTAATTCACCCGTTAAGGGATTTTCTTGTTCTATGAGAACATCAACTATCTTGCCCAGACAGTTTTGATTTTTTTTTAAGGAAATCGGTTGCTGAACTGCCATCAGGGCATCCCGTCTGGCATCCATCACCCCTTGGGGCAACTGATTAGGCAATTTGTATGCTGCTGTTCCCTCCTCCGCAGAAAAGGTAAACACTCCAACATGGTCACATTCATGATGCTGGACAAATTCCAGCAAGTGTTCAAAGTGCTGCTCTGTCTCGCCGGGAAACCCGACAATAAAGGTGGTTCGCAACACTGCATCAGGAAGTGCAGTTTTGAGTTGCTTGATGATAGCGTCATTTACTCGTCCCTGCCAAGGACGGTTCATGGAGCGGAGGATTTCTGGATGGGAGTGCTGTAGAGGCAAATCGAGATAAGGAAGAACATTATGAGTTTCCTGAATGGCTTTAATGACGGATGGGGTTAAACCGGTGGGATAGGCGTAGTGGATCCGAATCCAGGGGATGTCTACTTCACCTAATGCTCTCAACAGTTCTGCCAGTTTTGGTTCACTGTATATGTCTAAACCATAGTTGGTGGTGATTTGCGAAATTAAAATCAGCTCTTGAACCCCTTGAGATGCCAACTGCTCGGCTTCCGCAACAATGGATTCTATGGTACGCGATCGCTGCTTTCCCCGGAGGTGCGGAATGATACAGAAGGAACAGCGGTAATCACACCCTTCTGCCACCCGCAGGTAAGCAACCCCTTCAGAAGTTGTTCGGTAGCGTGGCGTTGTTTCGTCAGCAATGTAGCTTGGTTCAGTAGAAACCTCTTGAACGCGATCGCCTGTTTCTACTCTTTGGATTACATCTACTATTTTATGGTAGTCCCCGGTTCCCACCACTGCCACTGCCTCAGGCAACTCTTCCAGTAGTTGGCTTTGGAAGTGTTGAGCCATACAGCCGGTGATCACAATTTTTTGATTAGCTTCCGCCAGTTCTACCAGCGTCCGGACTGATTCTCGCCGCGCTTCTTCTATAAAACTACAGGTATTTACAATAACATAGTCAGCTAATTCTTCATTGGCATCAACCTGGTATCCTGCCTGAACCAGCAGACCCAGCATATGTTCGGTATCAATGCGATTTTTCTCGCAGCCCAAGTGAGATATTGCTACAGTTGGCTTTTTGCCCATTCATTCATCATCTTATATTGTACTACAGCTTAGTCACATAACCTACTGCCCTTTAGCAGAACCTTACACCATTGATTGAGCTTGGTGTGATTGAGCTTGGTGTGATTGAGCTTGGTGTGATTGAGCTTAGTGTGATTGAGCTTGGTGTGATTGAGCTTGGTGTGATTGAGTTTGGTGTGTCAGTGATGTGCTCAACTCCTAATCTGCTCTCCTAATTTACTAGTACTGATGTTCCATGTTGATTTCACTATCAAAACCTATACACTAATTGTAAATTAAATTTTATTAAAATATTCAAAAAAATATTAGGAAATCTAAAAATATTCCCCACAGCCAATCATGCCATCGTCGGGATCGTGACTCCAACAGACCCCCGTTGGTAATATTCCTCTATGGGGGAGCGGGGGAGCGCTACTACAGTTATTAAATCGAGTAGTGCTGATCTCGGCTGTTAAGCAATTGCGGTCGGAAAGCTCAAAGTTGACAGGACAAAGGTTAGTAAACAGCTAGAGAAAATGTTGCAGAGTCTACCAAAAACTCTTATTATTTGTTAGACTTGAATTAGGGTAACACCGACAGGGATTATTATGTAACTTAAATTAAAGCCGAAAACCAAGGGTTTAATAGTTGCGCTCTCGACCTACGGTGGAACCAAATTTTTTGGAATTTTTATGGCGCTCGCGGGATATTCCGTCAGAGAAGCGCGGAGATACCCCCTGGATGTGAAAGCATCTTGCATTGGCGGGCTAGGGTCTATCTTGGTAGACTTTGGTAGCTAAAAAGTATCGGTACAATCTACTGGTAATATATATAATCCTATTTTACCTTTGACCTAGAATAAGTACGCATCAAAAACAGATGCAGTAGTTTTACGGCTAACCTCTCTCTTGGTGCGCGTTCCCTTGGCGAGGGAACCTCGCGCCTTGTCTTGATGCAAAGCGCGAGTGGGGGTTCCCCCCAAGACCGCGCTACCTCGCTGCATCGCTGTCGCACCGCTGTTAACCTAGCACCACTAGAAATGGTCTTCAGGAATTTTGGTGCTTGCTTTGGGGATAGCACTGACCGATACAATTGGTTTGAGCGACTGGTTTTAGCAACCGGTCGAACTAAATCCCAGGTTTGATCAAAAGAGTAAGCACCATAGCTTTTCTCTTGGTGCGCGTTCGGTGTGGGCGTTGAACCTCGCGCCTTGTCGCACCGCACCATTAATGCCAGTGGTAGACCGATGCCAGAAACGGCATCCGACCCTACTCTCAATTCCCAAGTTTTCTACAGGGGGCGCTGGTCCGCTCTATCTGTACCTTTTCCTCCCCGCTCCCTGATGAGATGGGGCTTCCAAACATCCCAGGATTGTGAACTTAGAGCAAATTTTCCAGACACCGAATCCAATCATAGGAGTTGTGCATTTGCTGCCACTCCCTACTTCCCCGCGCTGGGGCGGTAGCCTGCAAGCTGTGATTGACCGAGCCGAGCAAGAGGTCACCGCCTTAGGCTCTGGTGGAGTGGATGGGGTGATTGTTGAGAATTTTTTCGACGCCCCATTTACCAAAAACCAGGTCGATCCAGCAGTAGTCAGTACCATGACGATCATAGTCCAGCGACTGATGAACCTGGTTCCCATACCAATAGGGATCAATATTTTACGCAATGATGCTCATAGTGCTTTGGCAATTGCTACTTGTGTAGGGGCTAAATTTATCCGCGTTAATGTTCTGACTGGGATTATGGCAACAGATCAGGGCTTAATTGAGGGACAGGCTCATACACTCTTGCGCTACCGTCGGGCACTAGGTAGTGATGTTAAGATTCTTGCTGATGTTTTAGTTAAACATGGACAACCTTTGGAATCACCGAATATCACCATAGCTGTACAAGAAACTATAGAGCGGGGGTTAGCTGATGGTGTGATTCTATCTGGCTGGGGAACCGGTACTCCTACTAATCCCCAAGACCTGGTGTTAGCCTCGGCGGCGGCTAAGGGCAAACCAGTGTTTATTGGCAGTGGCGCTAATTGGGAAAATATTTCCACCCTGATGCAATATGCTGATGGGGTAATTGTTTCTAGTTCCCTCAAGCGTCGTGGACAAATTGATCAACCTATTGACCCGATTCGGGTCAGTCAATTTGTGGAAGCAGTACGCAGTAGTGTGTCTGCTAAACAAGAACAAAAACCAATTGTTTGACCGTTGAAGGTTGAAGGTTGGCCGGTTGAAGGTTGGCCGGTTGAAGGTTGGCCGGTTGAAGGTTGGCCGGTTGAAGGTTGGCCGGTTGAAGGTTGGCCGGTTGAAGGTTGAAGGTTGTTCGCCCTAGGCGTTCCCTTAGGGTAGGTTGTCTGTCAGAATGCAGAATGTAGAATGCAGAATGTAGAATTCTAAATTCTAAATTCTACATTCTAAATTAAAAAATGTTGTTGGCCCTTGGCGTTCCCCTAGGGTAGGTTCAAGGTTGAGCATCAACAGTATCTCACCTTGGTTTCTGTCTATTGGTTGTTTGACTTGATAACGTAGTAGTTAGAACTTTCAAGCAACCCCTATTCCTCATTAATCTAGATTATGAGTGTGAGTCGCAGGCGTTCTGCCCCCTGGATTTATCGTTGGTCCCGTCAGCTGATTGCTGCGATCGCTGTCGTGGGTGCCCTGTTAACTGCTTATCTGACTGTGGTTAAACTGACAGGTGGTACTGCAGTTTGCAGCGCGGGTGCAGGTAATGCTTCTAGCTGTAATGATGTCCTTTCCAGCCCTTATGCTAGTATATTTGGTCAGCCACTAACCTTGTTTGGCTTCCTGGCATACACCAGTATGGCTACATTTGCCTTGGCTCCGTTGTTAGTCAAGGGAGACCCAAAGAAGGGACTTCGCTCAAAACTAGAAAATTGGACTTGGTTATTGCTGTTGGCAGGTGCAGCAGCTATGACAGTTTTCAGTAGCTACTTGATGTACTTGCTAGCGTTTGAGATCCAAGCAGTATGTCTATACTGCATCAGTTCAGCATTATTTGCCATTAGCCTGCTAGTCCTAACCCTTGTGGGTCGCAGTTGGGAAGATATTGGTCAAATTTTCTTTATCGGTATGATCGTGGGCATGATCACCTTGGTGGGTACCTTAGGAGTTTATGCTAATGTTGGAGAATCCGTGGCCACATCAGCAGACAATGGTGGTCCAATTCCCACAGCCTCTGGTGCGCCAAACGCAGCTATTGGTGGCTGGAAAGTTACCACAACCTCTGGTCAATCAGAAATTGATCTGGCGCGTCATTTGACTGAGGTTGGTGCTAAGAAATACGGAGCTTACTGGTGTCCACACTGCTATGAGCAGAAGCAACTGTTTGGAAAACAGGCATTCTCTCAAATAGATTATATAGAGTGTGCTCGTGATGGCAAAAATGCTCAGACAGAAGCCTGTATCGCTGCTGGAATTCAATCCTATCCTACTTGGCAAATTAATGGCGAATTACTCCCTGGTGTCCAAACTCTAGAAGAATTGGCTAATGTCACTGACTATCAAGGCTCAAGGGACTTTAAGTACTATTTGCCAGGACGATCCTAGGATTTGAAGGCAAAAGGTAAAGAGATGGAAGTATGGGGAAATGGGGAGATGGGGAGATGGGGAGATTTTGATTAAGGGTAATTATCGGTTCTGATAGTAATAAGGTAAACCAGATTTTTTCCCTGTTTCCAATTCCCGATTCCCGATTCCCGATTCCCGATTCCCGATTCCCGATTCCCGATTCCCTTGGATAATTCACAAAATCTCAATGTCGTAGTCATTGGTGGTGGAGCCGCTGGTTTTTTTGGGGCAATTACCTGTGCAACGACTCATCCCCATACCAATGTCACTCTGCTAGAAGCCTCACGCCATCCATTATCGAAGGTGCGCATCTCTGGTGGTGGACGCTGTAATGTTACTCATGCTTGCTTTGACCCAGCCCAGTTGGTGCAAGCTTACCCGAGGGGAAGCAAAGCATTGCGAGGAGCTTACACTCGCTTTCAACCGAAGGATACCATTGCTTGGTTTGGGGCTCACGGTGTTGAGCTGAAAACTGAGACGGATGGCAGGATGTTTCCGATTACTGATAGTTCTGAAACTATTGTTGATTGTCTCTTACAAGTGGCTAAGAGGGCAGGGGTGACGATTCGCACTAGTAATCCCGTTAAGTGGATCTCTCGGCAATCTTCCCAACACCCGACTCCTGACACCCCACACCAGACCCCAGGAGGATTTGAAATTGGGTTGAGGAATGGTGAGACTATAAAATGCGATCGCGTTTTGATTGCTACTGGTAGCAATCCCCTAGGCTACCGTTGGGCAAAAGCCTTAGGTCATACCATCGAAACCCCGGTTCCTTCTCTATTCACCTTTAATATCCCAGACTCTCGTTTACAGGATTTAGCTGGGGTGAGTGTTAAACAGGTCTGCCTCAAATTACCCGATGCTGGTAAAACTTTGAAGGAACAAACGGGACCATTGCTAATTACCCACTGGGGTTTAAGTGGTCCAGCGGTACTCAAGCTTTCTGCTTGGGGGGCGAGAGTGTTGCACGAACACCATTATCAAATGCCGTTGTTGGTCAATTGGCTTCCTGATTACAACCCAGACCGATTGCGTAAATTACTCCTCGATGTTAAATCCCAGTTACCTCGACGCTTCATTACTACTAGTTGTCCTATTCCTATCCCAAAGCGCCTTTGGGTGAGCTTAGTGACTAGTGTGGGAGTGGGAGCACAAAACCGTTGGGCTGAGTTATCGAAAAAAACCGTACATCAGTTAGTTCAAGAACTGACTCA
>NZ_JAAHIE010000829.1:0-2584 GCF_010671945.1 Moorena sp. SIO4E2 | reverse complement strand
TATTAAACTAAGCCGCAGAGTTACCTCTGCGACTCGTCTCCAAAACCGTACGTGACAGTTTCCCGTCATACGGCTCCTCATGATAGGAACACACTTTCATTGGTACCTCCACATTAGAAAGGATTGTCATCTAGCTTAGAGGAGTCGTTACTTGACTCAATACACTTTGGATTGACTTTAGTTCTATGTTTTACATCGTGGCAATGTAGGTGGAGTAGCTCAAGATTCCTGAGTTGGTCGTTTCCACCTTGTGCGCGTGGTATTATGTGATGCGTTTCCAATAAATCTCCATCTCTGAATGTGAGACCACAATCAGCACATTTCCCTTCCTGTCTTTTCAGAAGTTTACCCTTCTGGCTAGTCATTTCAGGGTGTTTTTGCATTCGGTTGCTCCAGTACACTAGGTCACCATCGAAAGGACTTCTGGATTCTTTGACCTTTACATGCCTTACAATTTTTGTTTTGGCATGTTTCGGGAGATAGTTCTCCTCATTTGTCATGAATACCCAGTTATCTATCTTTGGTGCTTCCCATGGTTCTTTTGGTTTTTCAACCTTAGTTCCCCAGTACTTTTTATTCACCCAGGTTTTTGATTTGTTTGGATGTCTCCTGTATCCCCATCTTTGAAGTTTGTTCCAGAGCATGTTGTCCAAATCTGAGAATGTTTCGCTACTTACGACACTGCGATTATAGTTACACCATCCTCTTATTATGGGTTTTAGATGCCTGATTAGGGCGTTTTGTGGGGCGGCTTTGTGTTTACTTATTTCACTTGATAGTCGCTTCCAGTGCTCTTTTACTTTTTCTTTGGATGGTTTGATGATGGTTTTAAAACCCTGTTTCGACTGATTTTTTCCTACTGGGTATTGACGGATATTAAATCCTAGAAAGTCAAATCCTTTAAAGGTGTGTGTCAGTTTGGTTTTTTCGGGTTTTAGTTCCAGGCCGATATCTCTCAACCATTCGCTGATGATTCTCTGACATTCTTCTACCACTTCTTTGGATTTATGTGTTATGACGAAATCGTCTGCATATCGGATTAACTTTAATGCTTTTTTGTTATCCCGTTTGCATCCGGGTAAGGTTTGGGCATATTCGTTTATCCTGTTTTCCATTCCGTGGAGGGCTATGTTCGCTAAAAGCGGGGATATTATTCCGCCTTGAGGAGTGCCTTCGTTTGTAGGTGAGAATGTTTCCTTATCTATTACTCCTGCTTTTAACCAGTTTTTGATTAATCGCTTCATAGATGGGTAGGTATTTATTTTTGAGAGAAGAGCGTCGTGGTTGATTTTATCGAAGCATTTAGATATATCGGCGTCTAGTACCCATTTGGGTTTTTGACTGATACATTTAAATATTGCTTCAATTGCATCATGACATGACCTTCCTAGTCTAAAGCCATATGAGTTTGGTTCAAAGACCGCTTCCCATTCTGGCTCTAATGCTTGTTTTGCCAAGGCTTGGAGTGCCCGGTCGTAAATAGTGGGTATCCCTAAGGGGCGTTTTTCTTTACGACCAGGTTTATCAATCCAAACTCTACGGGTTGGTTGAGGTTTTTTGTACAGTTTGAGGTTGGCTACTAAGACGAGGCGTTGTTTGCCTTTTAAAGCTTTTTTCCCGTCTATTCCGGCAGTCTTTTTACCTTTATTCTGTTGTGTTACCTTCCTTACCGCCAGCATCTTAGCTGACCAGGATTTCATTAGAGTCTTTTGTAACCTTCTAACCACGCGAACGTCACCACGAACAGAGGCTCGATATATTCGTTTTTGCAACTTAAATACGGTTCTTTCTAGCTTGCGCCAATCGACCCGATTCCATTCCGACTGTGGGGCGAACCCCCGAGTTTTAGACTTATTCATTGCTACTTACAACCATATCTTTTCCCATCACGTGAGTCCGTCAGCGTATTCTAGGTATTACCCTAGACGTTTGCTTCTGACTCAATCTTTCCTACACAGGCCATGTGGCTAACTACCTACTTAAGAAATCGACCTTTCTTAAGAGCACCTGTGAGGTTACTTCGTTCCTGATAACCATTCTGTTGAACTTTTAGGGTGATACTATCCACCGGAAACTTAGGGAAATCATTATAGGGAAATTCAACCTTATAATCCTTTATTTTTCGTTGACTTTTTGTCTATAGCGTGTCAGCCTTATTACGCTATTGTACAATGACGATGGTTCCTGCGTATCTTCCTCTCGTACCCGTGAGTTCATTTGCCTGTTACTAACTCCACCTTAAGGTTGGTAGAGCTTCACTATTTGACCCCGCTTTACCCGCTTAGTTTGTTATGACTCAGTGAGTAGGGGTAAGGCTGTCGCTCGGATTTCACGAGGGTTGGTATTTCACCAACATGGTTATCAAGTTGTCAAGGTTCTGTTACCTTGCGGCTAATCCCCCATACCTTTTATTAGGTAAGGTTTCTAGCCAACGAGTCGCACAAATTTCCCTGTACCTGATCCAGCCCGGGGGTAATTAATTTGTGAACAAAAATCGTGAAATTCTTTCCCTTCTTACCCCTCTCTCCCTCTTCTGGTGTTTCACCACTCAAATCGGATTGCTATCGATCAGCAGCTTAGTAGT
>NZ_JAAHIE010000828.1:0-2592 GCF_010671945.1 Moorena sp. SIO4E2 | reverse complement strand
CCCATTTATGAAGGAGCGTTGGTGACAGTAATGGGAACCTCTTTGCAAAACTCTGATATTTTAGCTTACTTCAAAAGTTCATCTTGGAATGTGATTGGCTTGGAGATGGAAGGAGCACACTTACAAAAGGCAATTCAAGCTGCTTCTATGATCCGAAAAAGTATTGATGATAAGGTAAAGCTGCGTTATGCTTACTATGCTTCTGATAACCCCTTGTTGACTGGCAGCACCTTAGCTTCGGGGGGATTGGGAACAACAGGTGTGAAGCCAACCTATTTAATCACTATGAAATTTCTTCAGAAAATCCTGGCATAGTTGATGTAGGGTGGGCAGTGAACCAGACCGATTCACCAAGCCATAGCCCATGGCTAGCCACTGCCCACCAAACGATTAATCACAATTGATGTAGGGTGGGCAGTGAACCAGACCAATTCACCAAGCCATAGCATTACTAGGGCGTGTTTTCAAACTCGGAGATCCCCCTAAATCCCCCTTAAAAAAGGGGGACTTTGAGAATGGCTCCCCCCTTCCGCGCGGGGGGTTGGGGGGGATCTAAATCTTGCGGAAAACTTTGAAAACACGGCCTAGGCACTGCCCACCTTAGGATGAAAACACAGAACAGGGAACTAATCAAATCAAGGAGATTTTAACTAGTCAGTTATTTCCCCCACCGTGTACTAATCGTTATACAAAGATCAGATCCCCTAGGGCATAGCCACCAGACACTATAGCAATAACCTCCAGGGAAGGAGTATTCATCGAGATAAAGTTAGGCCCAAAGGTATAGTCGCCGATTGCTCCATGGAGTTGAATTGTATCTATACCAGATTGGAAATCCGTAATTACAGCGTAATCATTGAAACCAAACCATCCTGCCCCGACATAGTAAGCATTGCTGCTATCTCCAAGCACAAATGTATCAGCACCAGCTCCTCCGGTTAAGATATCAATTTCATTAACACCTGGATTGCTACTGGTGGGATCGACACCTACGATGGTATCCTTACCTAAGCCACCAGACAGAGAGTCATTACCTAAGCCACCTCGAAGAGAGTCGTTACCTGAGTCCCCAGACAGGGAGTCATTACCTGAGCCACCCAGAAGAATGTCATTATCTAAGCCCCCAGACAGGGAGTCGTTACCTAAGCCCCCAAACAGAGAGTCGTTACCTGAGCCCCCAAACAGAGTGTCTTCACCTGAGTTCCCAAACAGACAATCATTACCTGAGCCCCCGAGAAGAATGTCGTTACCTAAGCCGCCAGATAGAAAGTCGTTACCTGAGCCGCCGAGAAGAAAATCGTTACCTGGCCCACCATACAGACAATCGTTACCTGAGCCCCCGAAAAGAATATCGTTACCTGAGCCCCCGAAAAGAATGTCGTTACCTGAGTTCCCGAAAAGAATGTCGTTACCTGAGTTCCCAAACAGAACGTCATTGCCACCGAATCCCCAAATAGTGTCATCTCCGCCAAGTCCCAGGATTAAATCGTTTGCGATAGTACCCGGTATAAGATTACTTGGGGGAGTATCAATAATCCTGTTAACAATTTTTGGGATTTTAGTTTTCGGCGATAATGCTCGTAAGCTTAACTCATCGGGAACTAACCGTTGTAACTGGGTCAAACTTAACGAAGTCAGTGTACCAGCAGACGTAGGTAACTCGGGGATACTAACTACTTTATTCTGGATAGATTTTGGGAGTGACTTGATTGAATCTAGTTCTGATTTCGGAATTAGGTCGGATAATTTCTGAGTTTTAGTTACCATTGACTCTTTTGTTGAATGTATCTAACGTAGCGATCGCAGCACCTAGAAAATACCTAATGGTCATGAGCAGTTGATTACTCGGACTTTGACAAAATCTTAGACTCCAATGACCGATCACGGAGATGGGGACAGGGCCCTGAAGGAGCCCAAAAATCTCAAAGTCCCATGAAGACCATTAAGGGTTCTTAGCTGCCATCACTCTTTTAATCACTCCAAAAATCCAATTTTTCTACAGTTTTATATAAAGTTTTGTAACGATTTTTCAGATTCTGGGTATTTACAGAATTTCTTGGGGCTGAGATGGCTACAGATCCATTGATCTGGGGATCTGGCCAAGGGACATGGGGCAGATTTTGATTAAAACAAACAAAAATTACCCCAAGTTATTGACAAAAGTCATAACTTGAGGTCAAGAGTGAATCAATTGATGTAGGGTGGGCAGTGAACCAGACCAATTCACCAAGCCAAAGCCCATTGCTAGGCACTGCCCACCAAACGATTAATCACAATTGATGTAGTTGATGTAGGGTGGGCAGTGCACCAGACCGATTCACCAAGCTAGCGATCGCATTGCTAAGGAGTTGCGCAGAAATAAGTTTCTGATAAGGGTCTAAAAATGAGACAATAGAATCGAAGTGATTGTTTCTGGGAAAAATGTCAATAATTGAGGATATTAGAACCAAATTTGAGGCTTTAACGCCATACATGGATGAAAAACTCAGACGATTGTGGTCAGGAGTTGAAGCAGTATCTTTAGGGAAAGAAGGAATAAAAACAGTGGCTTTTGCGACTGGATTATCAAGTAAAACCATTAAAAGGGGAATT
>NZ_JAAHIE010000827.1:0-2598 GCF_010671945.1 Moorena sp. SIO4E2 | reverse complement strand
AAGTTCAGGATGTTCTTCAGTGCTGACCACCAGAGTCAGGGATTCCCCAACTTTAAGTTGGGTCTCAAAGGTTGCGACATGGAGATGATCTTCGCGATCGCTTAATCCACGATTACGATTCAAGGGGGGCTTGAGAGCAGCAATCAGCAATCCATGATAACGTCGAGTGACTAGACCAGCTATGGTCCCTGATGCGTAGCCTCCAATGCCATTGGTAAGTAGCCATTCCCGTGATTCTCCTGTGGGTAGATTACCGCAAATTTCTCGTCCCAAGTCATTACTCATTAGTCATTGGTCATTGGTACTTGGTAAGTAAGCTATCGTGCGGCTCGTTCTTACTAGGAGCCTCTAGAAACTAGAGGGGTATGAGTAAGGGGAATCGCGAGGTACAACACCCTCAAAGATTTCTAACTGTCATGCGGATGGTGGTGAAAACCCACCCCTTGAAGAGATAAGTGACTCCTTACCTTGGCCACGTCGAGCAAGCGGCATCTAGCGGAGCGAAGCTGGCACCAGGGCGCAATCAGTTGACCACAAGCAGGTAACAACACGCTTCGCTAATAGGGAGGTGACACGGGTAAACAGGTTCTGAAAAAATGTCTTATTCTTAAGCCGCAACCTGAACAACAAATGCGAGACTTCATCCTCTCATTCTCACGGAGTTTGATAGCAACATCCGTAATCTCTGAGAAGAGGATAGGCAAATTGAACCGCCCTAAATCACCAAAACAATCCAAAAGACGGAACGAGTAAAAACGGTAGAGCAGGTCTGAGGAACGGTCGAACCTCGGTAAACTATGCCAAGTGTAATCCCTCCTACCGGGTAGGATGTGACCGAACAACTGGTCACGGGTATCGAAGATTATAGGACTCCAAGGAGAGCATGGGTAGACACAGTAACAAAGCTAGTGACCTTTGGAAAAGCCAACCGTGGAAGAAACTCCGCCAGAATCTTTTCCGCCTACAAAGACGACTATATAAAGCAGTCCAAGCTGGCGACCAGAGGAAAGCTCGGTCTCTACAGAAACTGATAATGAAATCCCGTTCAGCACAGTTATTGGCCATACGTCAAGTAACACAATTAAATCAGGGTAAGAAAACCCCCGGAATTGACGGAAAGTCATCCCTCAACTACCGGCAGAGATTGAACTTACTTGAGCTACTGAACCAGCATGCAACTGACTGGAAACATGCCGGACTACGGGAAATCCCCATAGCCAAGAAAAACGGGAAAACGAGATTACTCAAAATACCCACAATCGCTGATAGAGCATGGCAATGTCTAGTTAAATTCGCCCTGGAACCAGCACACGAGGCTGAATTCCACCCATGCAGTTACGGATTTAGAACAGGAAGAGGAGCGCATGACGCCCAAAAGCACATGCAAAACCACCTAAAATCTAATTCAAACGGCATCACAAAAAGGGTCATCGAATTAGACATCAAAAAATGTTTTGACCGCATATCCCACAGCACAATAATGGCTAATCTAATAGCACCCAAGTGTATAAAACAAGGAGTGTTCAGATGCCTAAAAGCAGGGGTAAACCCAGAGTTCCCGGAGCAAGGAACTCCACAAGGGGGAGTGGTCAGTCCACTGCTCGCAAACGTCGCCCTAAACGGCATAGAGGAGATTCACCCTTCGATTCGGTACGCCGATGACATGGTAATCTTCCTAAAACCGAAAGACGACGCAGAAAAAGTGTTACAAAACGTGGCCACATTCCTCGCTGAACGCGGCATGGAAATCAGCCAAGAAAAGACCAAGATTACTCACTCGACAAACGGCTTTGACTTCCTGGGCTGGAATTTCCGGGTCCAGAAAAATGGTAAGTTCAGAAGTATGCCCTCAGCGGACAACCTAAGAGCTATCAAGAAGAAAATCAAAGCCGTGGCCAACAGCTCGAATTATGGCGCTAAAGTAAAGGCAAAGAAATTAGAACCAATCGTAAGAGGTTGGAGAAACTACCACCGAAACTGCAAGATGGACGGCTCCAGGAACTCATTGTGGTTCACCGCAAAGAGAACACACGATAAATTCCTAAGGGAAAAGAAAATCAGCAAAGGACAAGCCAAAAAATTAATAACTAAGGCATTTCCTAAAGTGAAGTGGAAGGAAAATAAGCATATCAAAGTCAGGGGCACCAAGTCCCCCTACGACGGAGACCTGGTATATTGGAGCGAAAGAAACTCTAAGCTCTACGATAATGCTACCGCCAGAGCCTTGAAAAAGCAAAACCATTGCTGTGGACAATGCGGACATAAGTTACTAGGCAACGAATCTGTACATCTCCATCACATTGATGGAAACCACGACAATTGGAAGCCAAAGAACTTAATGGCAATTCACCAGAGTTGCCACCAATATATACACAGTAGCCAGAAAGATACTTAGGAGCCGTATGCGGTGAAAGTCGCACGTACGGATTTGAAGGAGAGGTGCTCCCCTTAATAGGGGACATCGACTCTACCAGCTATCAGCGTGTCGCGTATCAGCTATCAGCTAGAAGTAAAGGCTTGTGGCCACGCTACGGGAAAAGTTTATGCCCATAGCGTACGCTACTAATGGTGATTTTGAATAAAATAAGCTGACGGCAC
>NZ_JAAHIE010000826.1:0-2603 GCF_010671945.1 Moorena sp. SIO4E2 | reverse complement strand
CGCCTTTGAATCAATTACCTTTAGCAGTTGTTATTCCCTGACGATAGTAGGTCTGTTTAACAGTAATAATAACTAAATTATGCCTGAATTTCTGCATTTATGACCGTGGCTAAAGGGTTGGTCTCATCCTATAATCGTTTAAAAAAAGAAACAAAAAACCATCTACTCGAAAAGCTGGATAATTCAAACCAAAAATGACATAAAAAAATGCGGATTTACCTTTATATAATCGCTGGCATAACCTCAGCCTTAATTGGCTGGAATCTCGGTCAATTCGCCATTACTAACCTAGGCTTGTCAAGGCTAATTCCAGAAGAAACTGTTCTATTTCCCTGCATTGCTATCTCCTTAGCGGTGGGGATGGTGATTAATGAAATCTTTATTAGTAACCCCACCAGATTTAAACTAAACCTCCGCATTGCCAAAATTCCGATCCTGATTGCTGCTGCCTTAGGAATTATCATCGGTTTAATTTCTGGACTGATTTACCAAATCCTATTATTATCTCCTATTCCAGGAATTATTATTAGACTCCTAAGTTGGCTCTTAATTGGTAGCTCAGTAGGCTTGGCAGAGGGACTGACTTGGTGGTGGCGCAGTGTGGAAGCAGGGGATTCCAAACGCTTCCAACAACGGTTAAAAACTAGCATGATTGCTGCTAGTGGTGCAGCTTTAGTTGCTGCTCTACTGTTTGAATCCATCCGCCCACTGTTGAGTGAGATCGAAAACAGAGGTTTTGAAGACCCTCTAGGATTCTCCATTCTAGGCTTGGTGCTCGGTTTAGTGTTTAGCATTACCAATTCACCAAGTTATATGGCAGCACTGAGAGCAGGTGGTGGTTTTGAATACAGGGGAGATAACTATGAAGATATTGAGCCAGGGGTGATAAACGTAAATAATCCTTTTCCCAAAATCGACAACCCTTTACTGAAATTTGTCAGTAAAAGTAAAGCCTATGAAATCGAAGAGGGCTTGTCAATTCAATTACCTGCTACTGGCACGATTAGAATCGGCTCTGCTGTCAAACAGACAAACCATAAAGGAGGCTCTGATATTTATCTGCCTGGATTGCCACTCCATGTAGCAGACATAGTCGTGATGCAGCGCCAAGCCATCTTATCTCCCAATCCCCAACATTTCCATACTATCGAAATTAACGGTAAACCCTTGAAAAACCGCGACGATATTATTTTGAAACATAACCATGTCTTGACGTTTAATAGCCTTTATCCAGGAGGTAAAAATGAAGAAAAAATCTATCGCTTTGTCTACTACAATCGTTTCTTTGACCCGCAAGCTTAGTTTACTAATATTGTGTGCCGGTTGCCTTACTTATCCTAGTGGAGTACAGGCACAAGAAGCGAAAATCCTTAATGCCACCGTTGACGATGAACAGGTCAAAATTCGCATCCAAGTCAAAAATGAATATGACCAACCTGTCACCAATCTCACCGATGAAAATTTCCAGGTCTATGTCAATAATGATCAAGTTACCTTTAAGCCCAAGCATTGGAAAAACCCCACAGAAGCTGAGCAGCCTTCAGCCTGGATTGTCTTCCTACTAGACATGAGTGGCAGTATGGCAAATCCGGATAAACCAGGCTCTAGCCAAAGCAAACTGGAGGGAGCCACTGCAGCGATTCGGGAATTTATCAACAAGACAGCAGATCGCAGTAGTGATACTCAAGTGACAATTGTTCCTTTTGGTGAACCCCATCCCAAAAATTGCCCCAAGGGCGGCTATCCTGTTAATGAAGTAACACTCAATAAATTTTTTCCTGTAGGAGACCCGGATCTCCAAAACTATCTTGATGAGCTTGCTAGTAAAAGACTCTGTGCTGCCACTAATGTCTACAAACCCCTTTCTAGAGCAGTAGATTTCTTAAGTGAGAAAAGAGGTGACCCTCGCTTCTATCCGAAAAAAGAGTTTTTCTGGCAATCTCAGCCTCAAAAGCCCCGACTTTCGATTATTCTTCTATCTGATGGCTTCCATAACCAACCCAATGAAGAACAGGACTTTGAAACACTCAAGAGACTGATCAAAAAGAATGACAATATTATTGTGCATACTTTGGGCTATGGCTTAAAACCTGGAGAATTGGGAGACAAATATGGGCTTGGTCGAGAAGCTACCCGCGATGATGCTAGGACAGGTAGAGTACGAGCAGAAGAGTTCGTAGACCGCGATCGCTTAGACGAAATTTCCAGGACTACTGGAGGAATTTGTCAAATTTCGGGGGATGCTCAGGCCCTTGGCAAGTCTTTGAAAGTATTCCTTGATGCTCTGCTCGGTGAGTATGAAATCACCTACAATGACCCCAACCCGATACGGGCGGAAAGGCATCAAGTTCAGGTTAAAGTTGATTCCCGACATGTTTCCACAGAACCCTCTGAACCTAAACCTTACAGAATTACCTCCTTTGGATGGTCACTTCCTTTACCGATCAGACTGACCATGTTTGTGGGTACTTTCGTCGTCATGGGAGTTGGAGGTGCAGTGCCATTTTACTTCTGGGGACAATACCTAAAGCGAGAGGAACTTGAAGATTAATATATCAAAGAGAACAGGGAGTCGGGAGTCGGGAGTCGGGAGCGGTGCGACC